>DASQKT010000086.1:0-4107 GCA_035630415.1 Skermanella sp. | reverse complement strand
CGGGATATCGACATCTTCTCCGGCCGGACGGCGACCGAAACCGGCGTGCCCAGGGGAACCGGGACGCCGTGGTTGATGTAGAGATCGCAGCCGGCCTCCTCGCTCTGGATCAGCACGTGGTCCGGTTCGTCCTCCAGGATGCGGCCGGCAAACATATTGACCGACCCGATGAACTCGGCGACGAACTTCGTGGCGGGGTATTCATAGATCTGCGCCGGGGTGCCGACCTGGGCGATCCAGCCGCTGTTCATCACGGCGATCCGGCTCGACATGGTCATTGCTTCCTCCTGATCGTGAGTGACGATCACGAAGGTGATGCCGACCTGCTCCTGGATATTGACCAGTTCGAACTGGGTCTGCTCACGCAGGCGCCGGTCCAGCGCGCCCAGCGGTTCGTCCAACAGCAGCAGCTTGGGCCGCTTGACGAGACTGCGGGCGAGCGCCACCCGCTGGCGCTGGCCGCCGGAAAGCTGGTGCGGCCTGCGCTTGGCGAAGCGCCCGAGCTGGACCAAGTCCAGCACTTCCGCGACGCGCACGCGGATCTGGTCGCGCGGAACTCGGTCCTGCTTCAAGCCGAAGGCTACGTTCTGCTCGACCGTCATGTGCGGGAACAGAGCGTAGCTCTGGAACATCATGTTGACCGGGCGCTCGTACGGCGGGATGTTCGACATATCGACGCCGTCGATGAAGATCTTGCCCGAAGTGGGAGTTTCGAACCCCGCCAGCATGCGCAGCAGGGTGGTCTTGCCGCTGCCGGACCCGCCGAGCAGCGAAAAGAACTCGCCCCGGTAGATCGACAGCGATACGTCGTCGACGGCGGTAAAATCGCCGAACTTCTTGGTGACCTTCTCGATCCGCAGGTAGGGCTGTTCCTTGGGGTCCTGCCAGGGCTCGAGTTTGATCTTGCGGCCGGACTGGGTCGTCGTCTGAGCCATCGGGTTCTCCCTGCGATCACATATTCCGGCAAAGAGAAGCCCCGGCCGTCATCGGGCGGCCGGGGCATCGTCTGCTGAGCGTCGCCGCCCTGCTCTTCACCGGGGCTTACTGGCCGGTCTTGATCTTGGTCCAGGACCGGGTGCGCAGCCGTTCGGCCGCCGGCGCCACCGCCGACACGGTGAACATCTTCTGCTTGGCCGCATCCGTCGGGAAGACCGACGGATTCGACTTCACCGCCTCGTCAACTGTCGCCAGCGAGTCCGGAACCGCGTTGGCGTAGTTGGTGAAGTTGGTGATGCCGGCCATCGTCTCCGGCTTCAGGATGAAATTGATGAACTTGTGCGCGGCATCGACGTTGGGGGCATCCTTGGTGATCGTCATCATGTCGAACCAGAGCTGCACGCCCTCCTTCGGCACGACGTAATCGACGGTGACACCGGCATTGGCTTCCGCCGCGCGGGCCTGGGCCTGGATCACGTCGCCGGAATATGCCAGCGCCACGCAGGCGTCGCCGGCCGCGAGATTGTTGATGTTCTGCCCCGTGACGAAGTTCTTCACGTAGGGGCGGATCTTCATCAGCGCCTCTTCGGCCTTCTTCAGGTCTTCAGCCTTGTCCGAGTTGGGATCGAGGCCGAGGTAGTGAAGCACGGTCGGAAAGGTGTCGGTCGCCGAGTCGAGGATCGTGATGCCGCAGGGCGCCAGCTTCTTGGCGACTTCCGGGTCGAAGATCAGCTTGAAGCTGTCGAGCGGCGCATCGGGCATCAGGGCCTTGATCTTCTCGGCATTGATGCCGATCCCGATGGTACCCCACTGATAGATGACGCCATATTGGTTGCCGGGGTCCGACCGCTCGACCTGCTTCATCAGTTCAGGGTCGAGGTTCTTCAGGTTCGGAATCTTCGACTTGTCGAGCTTCTGGAGAGCGCCGGCCTTGATCAGGCGGCTCATCGTGGGCTCCGCCGTCGGGACGGTGATATCGTAGCCGGAGCGGCCGACCAGCAGCTTCTGCTCCAGGATCTCGAGGTTGTCGTAGATGTCGTAGTTGTACGAAATACCGCTGTCGGCCTTGAAGTCTTCAAGGGTCGTTTCGCCGATATAATCGTTCCAGTTGTAAATATTGACCGTCTGTGCCGACGCCAGCCCAGGCGCGCCCACGGCGCTGGCTGCGGTGACCGCGGCAATGGCGCCGAACAGGCTGCTTACGATCCTCTGCTTCATCCCACTGAACCCCGACCTTGTAGGAAATTTCGTAAATCGGCGAAGCCGACACGGCACTTAGCCCGAACGGACGGTGCATTGCCGCATCGGTGGCTATTGCACCTATGGGCATGGGAATTGTCAACGGCGGCGCACGAACTTTTATGCAAACCATACGATTTCAGCGACTTCGCCCCGGCATCTGAAAACGCGATATGAAGCAAAGCAGAAGCTTGACCCTACCATCGCTGGAAGGTCTATCGTTCAGGCATACGGTCCGGGGACGGATTATTTCGACTCAAGGGGATTGATATGGCTGCGGGATGCTGCGGCGGCGGGTGCTCATCATCCAAGCCGCCGGTGGACAGGACATACAGGCGCATCCTGTGGATCGCGCTGATCATCAACGCCGGTATGTTCCTGATCGAACTGATAGCGGGAGCCGCCGCCGGATCGGTGTCGCTCCAGGCCGACGCGATGGATTTCCTGGGCGACGCGGCGAACTACCTGATCTCGCTGCTGGTGCTCGGCATGGCGCTTCAATGGCGCGCCCGAGCGGCCTTGCTGAAGGGTCTGTCTCTGGGGGCAGTCGGACTTTGGGTGGCGGGGCAGACCGCGTGGAACGCGGTATATCAGACAGTGCCGCAAGCCGAAGTCATGGGCATCGTCGGCGCCATGGCGCTGGCTGCCAATGTCGGCTGTGCGCTGATGCTATACTTCCACCGCGACGGTGACGCGAATCGGCGTTCCGTGTGGATCTGCTCCCGCAACGACGCCATCGCCAACATCGGCGTGCTTGCTGCCGCATTGGGCGTGTTCGGCACCGGCACCGGCTGGCCGGACATCGCGGTCGCGACCATCATGGCAGTCCTGTCCGTCTCCGGCGCCACCCAGATCGTCCGCCAGTCGCTGGCGGAACTGCGCCCGATCCCCGCCACGGCGGGGTGAGGCGCAGCCGGTAGCCGCCAGTCCGAAGCCGCCTAAACGTTCAGCAGCAGGTTTTCCCGCTCCCAGGAGCTGATGACCCGCTGGTAGGCGTCGTACTCGGCCTGCTTGACGTGGGTGACGGCAGCGATGAAACGTTCGCCGAAGATCTCGCGGAGCGGCTTGCTGGCGTTGAACTTGTTGATCGCGTCGGATTGGTGGCGCGGCAGGGTATAGGCCAGACGGTGGGCGCTGCCCTTGACCGGGTCGGTCGGCTCAAGGTCCTGGATCATGCCCAGGTAGCCGCAGGCGAGCGAGGCTGCCATTGCCAGATACGGGTTGGCGTCCGCTCCGGCCACGCGGTTTTCGACACGGCGCGATTCGGGCGGCGACACCGGCACGCGGAAGCCGGTGGTGCGGTTGTCGCGTCCCCAGTGGACGTTGATCGGCGCATCGGACCCGGCGATGAGCCGGCGGTAGGAATTGACGTTGGGGGCCAGCAGCGGCATCGCTGAAGGCAGGTATTTCTGAAGGCCGGCGATGTGGCTGAGGAACAGGGGTGTGTCCTCGCCCTCTTCGGTCGAGAACAGGTTCCGCCCGGTGTCCTTCTCCACTACGCTCTGGTGGATATGCATGGCGCTGCCCGGTTCGCCCTGCATCGGCTTCGCCATGAAGGTCGCGTAGACATTGTGGCGGATGGCAGTTTCGCGGACGGTGCGCTTGAACAGGAAGACCTGGTCCGCCAGTTCCAGCGGGTCGCCGTGGTTGAAGTTGATCTCGATCTGCGCGGCGCCGGCTTCATGGGTCAGCGTATCGATGTCGATTCGCTGGGCTTCGCAATAGTCGTAGACGTCCTCGAAGATCGGATCGAATTCGTTGACCGCGTCGATGCCATAGGCCTGACGCCCGCTCTCGGTACGGCCGGAGCGGCCGACCGGCGGCACCAGCGGATAGTCCGGGTCCTTGTTGACTTGGACCAGGAAGAACTCAAGTTCGGGCGCCACGATCGGCTTCCAGCCGCGCGCGTCGTACAGTTCGAGCACGCGCTTC
>DASQKT010000085.1:0-10363 GCA_035630415.1 Skermanella sp. | reverse complement strand
ATGGCAACGCGCGGGTCGTATTCGGAGCCCCGCCGTTCAAGCAGGTCCTTGTGCCATGCCAGCGCTTCCGGGGCCGCGAAGCCGCCCTTGGCGCCGACTTCCGCTATTCGCGACAGGGCTGGCATATCGAGGTCGCTCAAGCGCGCGTCCCGCGCGACGGAGCGGTCCCCCTGTCATGGACCCTCGACAGCGTCGGCCCGCTCGCCAATTCGATCGCCTGCTGCGCAATGGTCGATGCCGTGCTGGCCGGCGAGGCGGCCTATCCGCCCGAAGCGCTGCCGCTGGAAGGGTTGAGGATCGGCGTGCCCCAGCAGATCGTGCTGGACGGCCTGGACGCCACGGTTTCGTCCGCCTTCTCCCGCACGCTCACCCGCCTGTCGCAGGCCGGCGCTCATCTGAGCGATCTCGACATGCCGGCTCTGACGCGGATCGCGGAAGCGGGCGCCAACGGCGGCTTCGCGGCTCCCGAAGCGCTGGCGTGGCACAAGGACCTGCTTGAGCAGCGGGGATCGGAATACGACCCGCGCGTGGCGATCCGCATCCGGCGCGGCGCTGGGCAGTCCGCCGTCGATTACATCGAGCTGCTGGCCGCCCGCAAAGCGATCATGGCCGAAGCCGCCGAACAGACCCGCGACTTCGACGCCCTGCTGCTGCCGACCACGCCCATCGTCGCCCCCCGCTTCGACGAACTGAGCGACGACGCCGGCTATACCCGGCTCAACATCATGGTGCTGCGCAACCCGTCGCTCTTCAACTTCCTCGACCGGCCCGCCGCCACCCTGCCCTGCGCCACCGACGGTTTGCCGGTCGGCGCGATGCTGGTCGGCAAACGCAATCACGACCGCCGCCTGCTGGCCATCGCCCGCGCGGTGGAACCGGTGATCGCCGCCTGACTCCGTCCTGTCCAGCCCCTATCGCGACCCCCATTCCGAAAGTTATAAATACGTAATATGTTTTGTTAAAAAACGTCTTTCCTTCGCCGCTCCCATCCATAAGTATTAGATCATGCAGGTATGTGGGGGAGCCGTTGGAATGGGCGTCGTGGCGAGAACAATCATCAGCTTCGTGATGGTCGCAACGGCGGCAGGCGCCGCCGTGTCGGCAACCGCGTGGCTGCGCGGTCAGCAGGAGATCGACCACGGCATCGGGACGCGGCTGGGCCAGTTGAAGAACGACCTGGACAGCCGGATCGATGCGGAAGCCACTCGGGCGATCTCCCTCGCCATGATGGTCGCCGACTCTCCATCCGCCCGGCTCGCCATGGAAACCGCCGATCGCCAAGCACTGCTGGCCGAATTCGGCCCGGTCTACGAATCGCTTCGCCAGCTCGGCGCCATCGAGCAGTTCCAGTTCCATATGCCGCCGGCGACCTCTTTCGTCAGGCTTCACCAGCCGGGCAAATACGGTGACGACCTCTCCTCGCTGCGGCCCACCGTCTTGGACTCCAACAGGACTGGAAAGATCGTCTCGGGCGTCGAATCAGGCGTCGCCGGCCTCGGTATCCGGGGAGTGGCGCCGATCTCGAAAGACGGCCGGCACCTAGGTACGGTCGAGTTCGGGGCGGCGCTCGGCGATCCGCTCTTGAAATCGTTCACCAAGGCCACCGGGGCCTCTGCCGCGATCTACGTGTCCGATGGCGGCTCTCTCAAGCCCATCGGATCGACCCTGCCGCCCCAGATAGCCGGCGACATCCAAAGGCTGGCGCAGCCCGGACAGCCGCTTCAGTACTGGGAAGACGACAGCGTCTCCTATGCCTGGACCACGTCCACGCTGCTCGACTATGCCGGGAAACCCGTCGCCACGGCGGTCATCGCAGCGGATATCCAGGCCTATGCGGCAGCCCGCCGGGAGACCGGCTGGTTCATGGTCCTGGCGGCGCTGGGAGCGATCACGCTCGCGTCGCTGGTGGGATTGATCCTGGCCCGCCGCCTCGTCGGTCCGATGAACCTGTTCACGGCGATCATCGAAGCGCTGGCCGATCACCGGTTCGACGTCAACGTCCCCTCGACCGGCCGCACCGACGAGATCGGCAAGATCGGCCGCGCGCTTGGACGTCTCAAGGAGCGCACCCGCGAGAACGCCGACGCCGAGGAGCGCATGGCGGCCCGCGCCCAGGCACTGGAAACGATGGATCAAACCATCCGCGCCGATATCGAGAGCAACCTCAGCGGGATCGTCCTGGCCGCCATGGAAACCAGCGAAAGCACTTCCCGCATGGTGCGCATCATGGACGAAGTCGCCGAGACCGGCCGGCGGTCCCAGAGCATGGCAGCCTCGGTCGAGGGCATGGTGGCAAGCATGCGGGAGATTTCCCGCCTTTCTGAAACCGCCTCGCTGGAAGCGACCCAGGCCGGCAGCGCCGCCCAGGACGGTCATCACTCATCCGAACTGACCGACTCCGTGCTGAGCCGCCTGTTCGAGACGGTCACCCAGGCAGCCCGCCGCGCCGAAAATCTGGCGGAGGCATCCCAGCGGATCGGCGGCATCGCCAACGAGATCGAGACGATAGCGGGCCAGACCAACCTGCTCGCCCTCAACGCCACGATCGAGGCGGCACGGGCCGGCGAGGCCGGCAAAGGCTTCGCGGTCGTGGCCGGGGAGGTCAAGACGCTGGCTTCCCAGACCTCGCACGCCACCGACGACGTGCGCCAGCGCGTCACCGAAATCCGCTCCGACATCGCGGGCGTGGTGGAGCAGATGCGGTCGGGCGCCGACGCCGCCGGACAGGGCCGCGCCGCCATGGTCGAACTGATGCAGCGCTTGGACGTCATCGGCGAGAATGTCGGAGGAGTCGCCGGCCGCATCGTCGAGATCGCGTCGATCATGGGCCAGCAGACCGTCGCGGCCGACGAGGTCGCCCAAAGCACCGTCGCCATCGCCGATCTCAGCCGCCGCAACAACGACCAGATCCGCGCCGCGATGGCGGCGATGAAGCATACCGCCAATTCGCTGAACGCCAGGGTGAGCGAGATGGCGCGGATGGGGGCTTCGACATCGGTCCTGATCGTCGCGAAGAACGATCACGTGATGTTCAAGACCAAGATCCTCGACGCCGTCCTGGGAAACATCCAGATGCGCGAGGACGAGGCGGTCGATCACACCCGCTGCCGCCTCGGGACTTGGCTTTCGAAGCTGCCCGCAGAGGACAGGCTCGCCATGCCGTCCCTGAACGACATGGACGAACCACATCGCGCCGTCCACACGGCCGGCCGCGAGGCCCTGGCCGCCGCTAACCGGGGCGACCGGGAAAGCGCCCTGGCCGCCGTGGACCGCATGAACGACGCCAGCCAGCTGGTTATCGGCTGCCTCGACCGCGCACTGGAGGAATGGAAGGCGGCGCAGGCCGCTTCCGCCCCGCAGCGCGCGGCGGTCGCCTGAGCGACCGGCGAGGAATGCTCAGGCCGGGATGACCTTGTCCCGCTTCAGGCGGTCGAACAGATCGGTGAAGCTGTCCGGCGTGCTCTGATAGTCGAGGAAGCCGGCCTTCCGGCTCTTGGTCATGTCGGTCACCACCTCCATCGGGCGTCCCAGATCGGCGTCGGTGTGCCACCACGACGCCAGCCGGCCAAGATCGCTCTCGATCAGCCCGTGGCGCTCAGCTATCCGCTTCCAGACCGGTGCTGCATCCGCCATCGCCTGCTCCAGCGGCTGGGCGGCCCCGCCATAGGCGGCAGGCTCCACGCCGAAATAGGCCGCGATCCGGGGCCACAGCCACTTCCAGCGGAAGACGTCGCCGTTGACCACGTTGAAGTCCTCATTGCGGCCCGCGTCTGACGTCGCCGCCCATTCCAGATGACGGGCGAGCAGGCGCGCGTCGGTGATGTCGGTCAGGGCATTCCATTGGGTCGGCGAACCGGGGAACGCGAAGGGAATGCCGGTCTCCCGGCAGATATTGGCATAGACCGCCAGCGTCACGCCCATGTTCATCGCGTTGCCAAGCGCATAGCCGATGATCGTATGGGGACGATGGACGCTCCAGGTGAAGCCGCGCCGCTCCGCCGCCGCGAACACCTCGTCTTCCTGGGTGTAGTAGAAGTTCTCGACGTCCTGGCGCCCCTGCTCTTCGCGGAAGGGGGTTTCCGGCACGGCGCCTGCTCCATAGGCTTCGAACGGGCCGAGATAGTGCTTCAGGCCGGTGACAAGGGCGACATGCGACAGGCTGGGCGCGTTGCCGACGCCGTCCAGCAGGTTGCGCACCATCGCCCCGTTGACCCGGCAATTCTCCGCCTCCGTCGCCTGACGCGACCATGCGGAAATGAAGACGTGGCTGACGTCCAGCCCTTCCAGGGCCTTTCTGGTCGCCTCGGCGTCCGTCAGATCTGCCGCGATCGGCTTGAGATCGGCTTGGCGGAACGAGGGCCGCCGCGCCAGACCATGGACGGTCCAGCCCTGCGCCAACAGGCGTTCGGCCAAGTTGCCGCCGACGATACCGCCGGCGCCGACGATGAGTGCCGCCTTGGACATGAAATTCACTCCAACTTACTTCGATTGAGATATTGGGGATTGCTTTTCGGCCTGCGTTCAAAGGCCCGTTGAGGTGAAAACACGCTCCGGTCGCTTAGGTGCCGGAATGGCAGCCATCCAGCCGGGTCCTGCTTCCCTGTCATGGCTGATCAACCAAAGCCTGAGGAAACCAAGAGGTCTCGGCATCGTTACCGGAACAACCATTCGAAGGTCCTCCTCCGAAGTTCCTGAGGTGACATCATGCGTGACAAGCGGCGGCGTCCCGTCCTCATCGTGACAGGGGCGCTCACTATCCTGATTGGATTGGCCCTGGCTGCCGGAGGCGTCTGGTTGATCACCCTCGGCGGCTCCTGGTACTACGCGATTGCGGCGGCGGCTTTTCTGCTGACGGGTTTCCTGCTGATCCGGGGCCGGCCGGCGGCGCTCCTGGTCTACGCACTGCTGGGCATCGGGACCCTGGCGTGGTCCTTATGGGAAGTCGGGCTGAGTTGGTGGCCGCTGGCGGCACGCGGCGCCGTCATCTTCGTGATCGGCCTCTGGCTCCTGACCCCGTGGGTCACCCGCGCGCTCGACGCGGGCCATGGCCGCGTGTCCGCGCTGCGTGGAGCAGGATTGCCGCTGACGGCGACCATGGCCGTCGCCATAGTGCTGGCGGCAGTCTCCTGGTTCGGCGAACCGTACCACATCGAAGGGAACGCCCCCGGCGTCCGTGCCGAGGCAGCGCCCGATGCGCTCGGCGTTCCGCCCGGCGAGTGGCACGCCTACGGCAGGACCGGCCAAGCCCAGCGCTACTCGCCGCTGGACCAGATCACGCCGGAGAACGTCTCCCAGCTCGATGTCGCCTGGACCTTCCATACCGGAGACGTCCGGGGCCGCCCCGGCGACCCGGAGGAGACGACCTTCGAAGTCACGCCGCTCAAGATCGGCAACCGGCTTTTCCTCTGCACGCCGCATCAGAACGTGATTGCACTGGACGCCACGACCGGAGCCGAAATCTGGCGCTACGATCCGAAGATCCGCAGCGAACTGGCGCTCCAGCATCTGACCTGCCGAGGATTGTCCTATCGTGCCGCCCCGGCGGCGGGGGCCGGAAGCGCCACGCAAACTCCTGCTCCGGTTGAGGAGTCGGCACCGGGAACGACCGCGGCGCCGGGCGGTTCGACCGTGCTGGACCTGCCGGTGGCATCGGCCGCTGGCCCAACCACGGATACCTGCCCCGCAAGGCTGTTCATGCCGACGGCGGACGGACGCGTGATCGCCCTGAACCCGGAGAACGGCTCGGTCTGCAAGGACTTCGGCGGTGGAACCGGCCAGATCAACCTCTGGCGGAACATGCCGAACGTCAATCCCGGCTCGTTCTACTCGACCTCCCCTGTGGTCGTGACGAAAGACCTGATCATCGTCGGCGGCACGGTGCTGGACAACGTCTCGACCAACGAGACGTCGGGCGTGATCCGGGCCTTCGATGTGAATACCGGAGCGCTCGTGTGGAACTGGGATTCCGGCAACCCGGAGCAGACGGCTCCGATAGGCCCGGACCAGACCTATACGCCGAACTCGCCGAACAGCTGGTCGATCCTGAGCGTCGATGAAGATCTCGGCATGGTCTACGCGCCGCTCGGCAACCAGCCGCCGGACCAGTGGGGCGGGAAGCGCAGTCCTGCCGTCGAGAAATTCTCGTCCTCCGTCGTCGCCCTCGACCTCGCCACCGGACAGGTGCGCTGGAACTTCCAGACCGTCCATCATGACCTGTGGGACTACGACGTCCCGGCACAGCCGAGCCTGATCGACCTTACCGTCGGCGGGCAGACCGTTCCGGCGCTGGTCCAGCCGACCAAGCAGGGCGAACTCTTCGTCCTGGACCGCCGGACCGGCGAACTGATCCTGCCGGTGACGGAGAAGCCCGCTCCGCAAGGCGCTGCGGAAGGCGACCACACCGCACCGACCCAGCCGGTCTCCGCGCTGTCGTACGACCCGCCGCCGCTCGATGGACGGGACATGTGGGGCGCCACGATGTTCGATCAGCTCGCGTGCCGGATCGCGCTGAAGAGGCTGCGCTACGACGGCCGCTTCACGCCGCCTTCGACCCAGGGTTCGCTGATCTACCCCGGCAATTTCGGCGTCTTCAACTGGGGCAGCGTCGCGGTCGATCCCAGGCGGCAGATCGCCTTCACGACACCCACTTATCTCGCCTTCGTCTCCCAGCTCGTTCCCCGCGCCGATGACAAGACACTCTATGTCCAGGGCGAGAACCGTCCGGAATACAGCCTGCCCGCCCTCAACGAGAACTTCGGCGCTCCATTCGCGATCAAGCTGGCGCCGTTCGTCTCGGTCCTAGGATTGCCGTGCCAAGCTCCCCCCTGGGGCTATGTCGCGGCGGCCGATCTTACGACCGGCAAGACCGTCTGGCAGCACAAGAACGGCACCACGCTCGACGCGTCGCCGGTGCCGCTGCCGTTCGCGATGGGCGTCCCGAACCTCGGCGGACCGATCATGACGGCGGGCGGCGTTGCCTTCCTGTCCGGCACGATCGACTATTATGTCCGGGGCTATGACGTCACGACCGGCAAGCAACTGTGGGAAAGCCGCCTGCCCGCCGGCGGACAGGCGACGCCGATGACCTATCTGGGCGACGATGGCCGGCAGTTCGTCCTGGTGGCTGCCGGCGGTCACGGCTCGCTCGGCACCAAGGCGGGAGACGCCGTCATCGCCTATGCCCTGCCGAAGCGGTAGCGGCCCTGACCTGAAGCCGCACCGACCGTCAGAGCGGCTTCAGGTTTGCCTCGATCTGCTTGCGCCGTCCTTCCAGGAAGGGCGGCAGGGAGAGCTTTTCACCCAGCGCGTCCAGCGACTCGTCCGTCGCGAAGCCGGGACCGTCGGTGGCGATCTCGAACAGGATACCGTTCGGCTCCCTGAAGTAGAGGCTGCGGAAGTAGAACCGATCGACCGGACCGCTCGACGGCAGGCGCACCTGGTTCAGCCGGTCGGCCCAGGCTTCGTAATCGGCATCGGGGATGCGGAACGCCACGTGATGAACGGCGCCGGCTCCCTGACCCGCCGCAGGAAGGTCCGGCTGGACGGCGACGTGAAGCTCGGCAGCGGCACCGCCCTGCCCCATCTGGTAGACATGGGTCCGGGAATCCGCTGTATCAGGCGTCCGGTACTCCCGGACCTGCTCCATGTTCAGCACCCGCCGCACCACCAGATCGGTCGGTTTCAGGTCCGGCACGCTCATGGTGATCGGGCCAAGGCCCCTGATCTGATAGTCGGCAGGAACCGGGCTGCGGTCCCATGGATGCGCCGGTCCAGCACCGCCATCGTCCACCAGACTGAGGCGCTGGCCCTCGAAGTCCTCGAAGTTGAGCACCAGCCGAGTGTCACGCTCGACGATATCGGCGTGCTTGACGCCCTCCGCCTCGAAGCGCCGCTTCCACCATTCCAGGGTGCCCGATCCCGCGACGCGCAGAGCCGTGCGGGTGATGCTGTGGGTGCCGCGCCGCTCACGCCCAACCGGCCAGTCGAAGAAGGTGATGTCGCTGCCGGGCGACGCCAGCGCGTCGGCGTAGAACAGATGGTAAGCGCTGACATCGTCCTGATTGACCGTCTTCTTGACGAGCCGCATCCCCAGCGTCTTCGTATAGAAGGCATGGTTCCCCGAGGCATCGGCGGAAACGGCGGTGAGGTGATGGATGCCGGTCAGTTGCATGATCAGATTTCCTTCGCTGAACTATTGTCAGGCTGTGCCTTGCTGTCGAGCCATGCCTTGGCGAGCGTCACGTCGGCCTGGGACAGACCGTGCCCGACGGGCAGCACCTTGTGTTCCACGTCGGCTCCGCCATCCTTCAGGATCGCGGCCAGCCGTGCGGCGTTATCGGCGGGGACGATGGGGTCCGCCGCCCCCGAGAGCAGCAGCACGCCCTTGCCGCGCAAATCACCCGCCGAGGCATCTGCAAGCGGCACCATCGCCCGCAGCAGCACGGCCCCGGCCAGTGCCTCCGGCCTCAGCGTCAGCACCGCCGCCGCGATGTTCGCCCCGTTGGAGAACCCGACCGCGACGGGAGCCGCCAGCCCATAGGCTTCGCGGGCCTCCGCGACGAAGTCGGCAAGCTCGTTGGCGCGGCGCCGGACATCGGCCTCATCGAACACCCCTTCCGCCAGCCGGCGGAAGAAGCGGGGCATGCCGCCTTCCAGCACCTTGCCGCGCGGCGACAGCAGCGCCGAACCCTGCGAGATCATCCGTCCGAGCGGCAACAGGTCGTTCTCGTCACCGCCGGTCCCATGAAGCAGCAGGAGCGGCGGCCGGCCGGCGCCCTGCGCCGGCTCGAACCGATGGACGAAGGACAGGCGAGCTTCAACCATATCAAATCTCCAGTTTGCCGGGACTCAATCGAGGGCGGGCAGAACCGCCTCGATCTCTCCGCGCCGGCCCTCAAGGAACTTCGGCAATTTCAAATCCCGTCCTAGCGACGTCTTCGGCTCATCGACTGCGAAACCCGGCTCATCCGTGGCGATCTCAAACAGGATGCCGCCCGGCTCACGGAAATAGACGGACCGGAAATAGTTGCGGTCCTTCTGCTCCGTGGGATGGATACCGTGGTTCTCCCGCAGCTTCTTGACCATTTCCGCCTGAGCCTGATCGTCGGCGGCGCGGAACGCCACGTGATGGACCGATCCCTTCCCCATCCGTGCCGGCAGGAAACCGCCGGCGCTCCGGATATCAACGATGCCGCCGATGGTGGTTTCTGCGGCCTTGAAGCGGGTGACGCCGTTCTCCGTGGCGACCTGGGTGAACCCGAACACGTCGGTCAGGATGGCGCCGGTGCGCTCGCCGTTCTCCAGCAGCAGGCTGACGCCGTGGAAACCACGGATCGCATTTTCAGCCGGGATCTCGCCGGTGCTCCAGGCGGCTTCGCCCTCGATACCGGGCGAGGCCACCAGGGCCAGCCTCATGCCGTCGGGATCGCGGAAAGGCAGGACGGTTTCGCCGAACCGCTTTTCCGGGGTCTCGTGGCGGACGCCCTTCGCCAGGAAGCGATGGGTCCAGTAGCCGAGCGAGCCTTCCGGAACGCGGAACACGGTCTCCTGGGTTTCGCCGATGCCGAGGCGGCCCGGAGCCGCATGCTCCCACGGGAAGAAGGTCAGGATCGTGCCGGGGTTTCCCGCCTCGTCGCCGTAGTACAGGTGATAGGTGCCGGGATCGTCGAAGTTGACAGTCTTCTTGACCAGACGAAGCCCAAGGGTCCGGCTGTAGAAGTCCAGGTTGCGATCGGTCGAACCCGAAATGGCCGTGACGTGATGGATGCCGTTTCCGCGCATTGTCTTTCCCTCCATGGGGTGGGGAGCGACCGGGCCGCCCCTTGCATAGATCGGAGATGGGGTCGGGAACGGCCCAAACCTATGACTTGATCATTGCACTGGCGCAATGATGCCTATGCGTTTATGCTTAAGACGTTGCGTCAGGGAAATATCAGTCGGGAACCGAATGGGCGAGCCGTTCAAGAATCTGGCCTGGGACGACTTCCGTCTGGTCAAGGCCATCGCCGATGCCAAGGGCCTTCCGGCTGCCGCCGAGCATCTTGGCGTCAACCACTCGACCGTCTTTCGCCGCCTGCGCCAGATCGAGGAGGCGCTGGGTGTCGCACTGTTCGAACGGCACCGCCAAGGCTACGTCGCCACGTCGGCGGGTGAGGAAATGGTCGCGTTGGCGGACCGGCTGGACGAGGACATCACCGCCTTCACCCGCAAGGTTTCAGGCCGGGAGCTTTCTCCGGCGGGTGAGTTGAGGGTCACGACCAACGACACGCTGCTGGTCCACCTGCTGACTCCCCTCTTCGCCGCTTTCCTCCGTCAGTGCCCGGACATGCGGCTCGACGTCGTGCTCAGCAACCAGCCGCTCAAC
>DASQKT010000084.1:0-2601 GCA_035630415.1 Skermanella sp. | reverse complement strand
CCCAGGACCACGGCGCCCACTTCGACGCCCAGCTTGTCGGCCAGCTTGCGCGCTTCGCCGAGCAGCTCGTACGAGACGGTGTGGACCTTGCCGCGCTCCTGCTCGACGATGACCCAGACGCCCTTGTAGACCTTCAACTCTTCGGGAAGTTCAAGCTTCCGGCCGCCGGCGGCCTTCTTTGCGGGGGGTGGATTGGCAGGCGCTTGGCTCATGTCAGCCTCACAGTCTCAAATCAGGGGGTTCAGCGGACCAAAGAAAACCGGTTCGGGTCGAGGGGTGCCGGCAGCCAGCCAGGCGCCGCCCCACTACCCCGCCAGATCGGTGGCCAGCTTGGGATAGGTCGTGAAAAGCATGTCCACCGCGGCGGCGGCGAGTGCGGGAGAACCGCCTTCGGCCGTAACCATCTTCGCCTTCTGGGCGCGCGGCTTGGGCACGAACACCTTGGAAACGACGGTGGGCGAGCCCTTCAGGCCGACCTTGGTCTCGTCGTCGACGCAGGTGTCCTTGTTCCAGTTCATCAGCGGCGTCCGGGCGGCGCGGAACATGTCGTCCATGGTGCCGAAGCGCATCGTATTTGAGCCTTCGAGCATCGTGATCATGGCCGGCAACTGGCTCTTCAGGACCTGCACGCCGCCTTCGGACCGGCGGTGGACCGTAATCTCCCGGCTCTCCAGGTTCACGTCCTCGATCTTGGCGACATAGGTCAACTGCTGCATGTTCATGCGGGTCGCGATGCCGGGACCGACCTGGGCAGTGTCGCCGTCGATCGTCTGCTTGCCGCAGAACACCATGTCGACCGGCTCTTCCTCATGCAGCTTGCGGATCGCCGAGGTCAGGGCATAGGAGGTCGCGAGGGTATCGGAACCGGCAAACTTGCGGTCGGTCAGCAGGACGGCGTGGGTGGCGCCGAAGGACAGGGCCTTCCTGAGCGACGCTTCCGCCATCGGCGGCCCCATGGTCAGGACCGTGACGCGGCCGCCGAACCGGTCCTTCAGCCGCAGCGCCTCTTCCAGAGAGAACAGGTCGTACGGATTGATGATCGCCGGCACGCCCTGGCGCATGATGGTGTTGGTGACCGGATGGATCCGGATCTGGGCGCTGTCGGGCACCTGCTTGATACAGACGACGATGTGCATCCCGCTATCCTCTCGACTATCGCCCCGGAAGGGGCTTGCTGAATTTCTTGTCAATGCAGGGACCGTGCCAACTCGAAAACCCCTTGGCCCCTGCACCTAACACACTGATTTGAAAGAGATTTTTAGAAGGCTGCCAAGGATTGTTCGAGGTAACGGAGCTTGTCGCCTATCTGACAGGAATCAGTGGTTGTCGGCTTTGTCACCGGACGCCGGCGAGCGTCAGGCTCTCGAGCGAGACGAAGCTGGCGTTGTGCCGGTCGGCCTGCTCCTTGTGGACCTTGAACACCTTCTCCGCGATCGCGTCCGACTTGACGAAATCGGCATAGGCCTGGGAGATCAGCGCCTTGTAGCGATCGCGCAGCAGGTCGTCCGACAACGTGTCGAGGTTGGTTTCCTCGGTCAGGTAATCGTGGAACCGCTGGAGGATATGAAGCCGGTTGACGTGGACGACACGGGCATCGAACTCGATCCCGAAGAACCGCAGGAAATCCTCGGCGGTTTCGAGATCTTCCAATTCGTCATAAAAGCTGCTCATCCGGGTATTCCTCGTGGTTCTGGAGGTTCAGAGCGAAATCTCAATGCTTGCAGGAAGGTCCGCTCGGTGTGCTTTCGCATCCCGGCAGGATGCAGCCGGGCTGGTCGCAACTGTTGCCGCACCGGGCGCAGACGATGCCCTCCAGGGCCTCGTCCAGTGCGCCGGTGACTTCGTCGGCGGTATGCTGATCCAGCCGGCTTTCGATTCTGTTGATATGGTCGATCAGGCAGGCGAGCGCCCGGCCGACCGGGTCGGGCATCAGGTGATGGTCCAGGTCGATGCCGTGATCGGTGAAGCGGCGCTCGATCGGCTTGACGATGCGTCCTGGGATGCCGACCACCGTCATTTCCGGCGGGACGTCCTTGGTCACCACCGAATTGGCCCCTACCCTGCCGTTGCGGCCGATCGTGATCGGCCCCAGGATCTTGGCGCCCGCCCCGCACATGACGCCGTCTTCCAGCGTCGGGTGGCGCTTGCCTTTGTTCCAGCTGGTTCCGCCCAGGGTGACACCATGGTAAAGCGTGACATCGTCGCCGACCACCGAGGTCTCACCGATCACGACGCCCGCTCCATGGTCGATAAAGAAGCGGCGTCCGATGGTTGCGCCGGGATGGATATCGATGTTGGTGATCATGCGCCCCATGTAGCTCAGAAAGCGAGCGGGCCAGCGTGCGCCACGGTGCCACAGGGCATTGGAGATCCGGTATGCGATCAGAGCGTGAATACCGGGGTAGCAGGTCAGGACGTCGAAGGTTCCTCGGGCAGCGGGGTCGCGCTGGGCGACGCATGCCACATCCTCGCACAGCAACCGCCAGATACCGCGTTCAGCCCCATGGTCCGGCCCGGCGGACTGGTCGGGGGTTGCATCGCTCACTCCGGTCATGCCGGGAACCTCCCGCTTATGTTGTGTCAGGAAACCAAAGCCGCCTC
>DASQKT010000083.1:0-5003 GCA_035630415.1 Skermanella sp. | reverse complement strand
GGCAAGCGCCTTGTCGTCATTGTCGGGCAGCGAAAAGCGATGGCTATGGCCGTCAAGGGCAACCAGAGCCGGAAGCGCTGGTCGAAGCTGAGGAACTGGCTGGAAGCAGCTAGGCATTGACAATGACCCGGCGGATTGCTTTCAATCCGCCCGGCTGTGAAACGTACCTCGAAATCCAGGGTTGGCCGGTTGAAGAAACGCCGCGAAACCAACCAATTAGACCTCTTCGCGCAAGGGCAGGGGGTGCCAGGCCAGGGGGCGATACCCCAGGCTGAGGCGCCGCCAGAACCGGCGGCGGAGATCGCTCCCGCACGCCCGATCGGCGAATGGCCGACCGATCATCTGCTGGACGCCCTCAACCTTCACCTCTACGCCGAAGCTCCCGACGACCCGCCCCTGATCGCGTCGATCGTCGAGCTGGGAGAGCGCGGTGAGCCGCGCGCCGTTCCGCTCCTGATCCGCACCTGCCGCCGTTTCGCTGGCTTCGACGCGCAGCAGCCGGCGGCGGAGGTCGTGGCGGCGCTGGAGGCGCTGGCGAAGATCGGCCCTGCTTCCGCCGCCGTGCCGCTGATCGACCTGATCCGCCGGGGCCTGTTCAGCCCGGCCTCGACCGTGGCGGCGATGGACTGCTTCGGCACCTTGCGCTGCCGCCCCGCCGCCGACCTGATCTCAATGGGGCTTTCCCACGAAGCCCCGACTGTGAGGCAAGCGGCCTGCGCTCTGGCCGCAGCACTCCACCGGCGCGAAGATGTCGGGTTGCTGGAGACGCTGCTTTCCGACCCGGATCGTGGAGTCGCCAAGTCGGCCCGTCTGGCCCTGGGAGTGCTCGGATACAAGCCGGCGCGCGAGCCGCTGGAGGAGTTGCTGGACCGCGCCACCCCGATAGACATTCCCCTGGTCGCCCATGCACTGATCGCGGTCGCCGACGACGACACTCCCGTCAAGCTGGCCCGTGCTGCTGAACGCTGCGACGAGGAGGGGCGCTGCGCCATCGTCGAGGCGCTGGGTGCCATGGAGACGCCTACCGCCGTCGCCCAGCTCATCCGCCTCAGCCGGGACAGCCGTCCCGCAGTCCGTCTTGCTGTCATCGAAGCGCTCGGCCGTCATGAGGACGACCGGATCGTCCCGGCGCTCGGAGCGCTGACCCAGGATGCTGACGCCACGGTGATCGAAGCGGCGGAGGCGGCGCTCAAGAGCTTCGACACTTCGCCGGACTGGTGAGCAAATATATAAAAAAACCGCCGGGTCCCGAAGACCCGGCGAGTTGAACAGGGAGGCTTCGCGTCTGGGAGACGCCGGATAAACGGACCGGTCATCCAGGACCGGCCAAATAGTGAGCGCCGCCGAGCGGCATTCACACCTTCACAATACCCTTATCCTTGCACCGCACAACGCTACTTTAGGTTACCAGTACTTTGGTTCAATGTGAGTCCGCGCCCTTCGGATTATTACCAGGCTACGGCCAGGCGGCGCGCTCCTGCCCTGATCCTGCGCTCCATCGCCGTTCCCATCGGATCGTTCCAGGGATCTGACGGTGCTTTGCGCTTGCTCCGCCGGGCGGGCAGCGCCGTTGCGTCGACATTGACGACAGGGAGCAGGTAATTCGATCCACCACTCGGCCGAACGCCCTGTCGAACGCTGCGCTCCTCGACCCTCACGCGCGCTTCCTTCACGAGTGCGGGGTCCACCGTGGAGGGGGCGGTGCGCAACTCGACAGTCACCGCCGTAGTCTTCGGGGTATTGCGGTTGGGGCCGCGAGGCCGCGAAGCCTTTCCAGACCGCCCTTGATCGGCGAAGAACACGTGTCCGTCGATCCGGTGGCTGACGGTCATCGCGCTCGTCCAGACCGGCATCCGACGGAGGCGCTCGGGCGCTACGTAGTGGGTGGCGCCCTGGCTGTAATCCGGTGCCAGCCCGACCAGGGACAGCACGGCGACTTCCGCCGCCCGTTGCCATGCGGCACGGTCGCCTATCACCGTCGGCCGTGACGCCGGTCGGGAAATTGTCCATGAAAACTGCTTCTTCTGGTAGACGACTCCGCAGATCCCATCGGACCAGCGCTTGTCCCGCACCCGATTCATGGTGACCGCGGCGACCGCGTACTGACCGCGCGATCCTTCGCCACGGGCTTCGAAATAGATGTTCCGCGCCAGACACAAGGCGTCATGGCGGTCTACGCCAGCCGCTTCCGGATGCCACGTCGCCACTGCGGAAATCATCTGGATCACGGTCAGCAGGGGAGTCCATTCGGGAGTGAGCATGGAACGGGCATCCTGTTGCGGCTGATCCGGGAATAAACGCTGGTGCCAGTCGGCACCACGTCGGCATTTTCCAGAACAACGCCTGGGCATGCTTGTTCCGCCCACTCAAGGTATGCCGGACTGCCCGATCGGGCAGGCCGACTGTCCCAAATTGCGGGATTTTGTTGCTGGTTGATTATTCCAGGAGCTAAGATAAATTTTCCATAAGTCACAACGTGTCACAACAGCCGGACGCTGGAGGTCACGATGAAAACCAACAAAAGTCGCAACACCGATGGGCTCCCTCCTGTCTATTTGATGGCCGGAGCGGTTACCGCCATTTTGGTATGCGCGCTGCTTTCTATTGGCTTGGGGTGATTGTTCGGGGCTGAACATCGGGGTCATTAATCGGTGATCATCGAGGTTCCTGATGCGCCCCGTCGAACAGATCAGAGCTGCGGCCGTCAGGCTGGACAGCACCCGGACTGCTGCCTTCGTCCTAGTGCGGGAGGCGGTAATAGGCCGCTAGGGGTAAACGCTGGCGCGCAGACCTATCCGAAAAAGCGGTTAAAAAGCCGTTAAACAAATGTTGACCACAACAAAGGCAGCAAGCATTATGCGCTCAAGAGAGGTAAGCACCCCTCGCAATGAGCGGGTTCAAATGCCTCCAACGGCCTTAAAACGCACTTTCTTGTGGCGGTAAGGCCCGAAGATGAAGAACCAATGCGCTGAATTGAGGGATTTCGAGATGACCGAACAAGACACCATTCTGATCGAGCCTAACCGTTTGTTCCGTGAAGGCATCAAACACTTGCTGGCAGGTAGCCCCTTTCGTCTGAGCAGCGAGTATGCCTCCATCGAGCAGGCGGTCGCGGCCGATTTGCCGTCCTGCAAGCTTGTCATCGTCGATTACCCGGTCGATGCCGACGAAACCCTGGCAGCCCTGCGCGCCGGTTTCCCGAATTCCCGAATCGTCGTCCTGGCTTCGGAATTGTCGGCCGACCGGTTGAAGGCTGCCATGGGCGCCGGTGCCGACGGCTACCTGCTGAAGGACGTGTCGCCGGAGGCGCTGATCCAGTCGCTGCAACTCGTCGTGATCGGCGAGAAGGTGTTCCCGACCAACTTGGCGGCACTGCTACTGTCGCAGATCTCCGCCCCGGCGCCGCAGGGTTCCTGGCGGGGCCTGTCGGCCCGCGAACGCGAGATCCTCCAGCACCTCGTGATGGGTGCCAGCAACAAGCTGATCGCGAACCGCCTTGGCATCACCGAAGCGACTGTCAAGGTCCACCTGAAGACCCTGCTGCGCAAGATCGACGTCAACAATCGTACCCAGGCCGCTATCTGGGCGATGAACAACGGGATTCTCCCCGAGCAGTCGATGAGCGGCGATATGCCAGCCACCCGGCGCCTTCAAGCCGTCTCGGCCTGATAGACCTGTTTCTTCGGCGCGGACCGGATCTCGCCTTTCGTCATAATCCGGTCCGCCGAGGTTGGCATATATTGAGAACAACCTCTTTTCGTCGCCATTGGATTGCTAGTAATACCCATTTGGTGTGATAAGCCTGCGCATCCGGATCATCCGGATTTTCCCATCGGACTTAACGGGATTCGATGCGCATGCTCTTTTTTGATCGGCAGGGCCGCTTTAGCCGGATTTCACGAACCCTCGCCTTCATTTTTTTTCTGATCTGCTTGCCTGCGGCCGCTTCGGCTCAATCCGCTCCCAACGATTTCAAGGCTACGCTGAGCGGCTGGCAGACAGCGCTCGACAAAATGGCGGGGCGCTTGAGCCGAGGGAACCTCGACGACGGCGAGTATGAAGAGCTGCGCGCCGGACTGGTCGCCGTAGCGGAGGAAGCGCGCCGGTTTTCCGCCGGCACCTCGGACGAACTCCATGACGACCAGCAGCTTGCCGACGCCCTGGGCGACCCGCCGGTCGAGGGTGCTCCGCCGGAGTCGCCCGCCGTTGCCGCCGACCGGCTCCGGCTGAGCAGGATCATCGCGGAACTCGACGGCCACCGGCGGCAGGCGGAACTGATGGCGACACGGGCCGACATGCTGATCGAGTCGGCCGCCGACAAGCGGATGAGGCAGTTCACCGAGGCGCTGCTGCTCCGAAGCGCTCTGCCGCTCGCCCCCGAAACCTGGGCCAGCCTGCCGGCTCAGGTCGAGTTCCTGCGCGACCGCGTTACCCGTGCCTTCGCCGTCGTGATCGGCAAGCAGGCGTGGCGCGACCATGCGATCGAGTTGACGGGCGCATTCATTTTCTCATTTGGAGTGGCTTGGCCCCTCCGCCGGCGGCTGCGGAGCCGATTCGGCCACCGTGCCCAGATAGCTTGTCCCACCCGCCGGGAACGGATCATGGCGATGGCGGCGGAGGCCGTTAGCCGCTGCCTGCTGACCGTATTGCCGGTGGTGGCGGTAACCGCCGCCGTTCTCGCGACGCTCGGTATCGACGGCAAGACGGCGCCGCTTCATGCGATCACGATCGCAGCCGCCGGAGGCATCTCCATCTACCTGTTCTTTTCCGGATTGGGAAAAGCCGTTCTGGCGCCCGATCGGCCTGACTGGCGTCTGCATGGCATAGATCCGGCTTCGACCCGCAAGCTCACGTGGCGGATTTCCCTGTTCGCGCTTGGCAGTGCCGTCGCCGGCGCCGCTATCGCCTTGCAGAGCCGCTTGCTGTCTCCTCCTGAAATCCAGGCCGTGACCGGGTTCGCGGCCCTGTCCCTGACCACGGCGGCCTTTCTGCCGCTTCTCCCT
>DASQKT010000082.1:0-18752 GCA_035630415.1 Skermanella sp. | reverse complement strand
GATCTTGCGGAGCTTCCGGCTCTGATGTTCCGCAATCGCGCTCATGGCGGCCTGAACATGATCTATCGCCGGCAGGACGGTAACGTCGGCTGGATCGATCCCGCAGGTTCTCAGGGAGCCGGTGCCTAACCGGGCACCGCTTTAGACGCTTATGATAGATTTGATTACGCCCCAGAGCATCATCGCCAACCTGCGCGCCGGCAGTAAGAAGCAGGCGTTGCAGGAGTTGGCGAAAAAGGCGGCGGACCTGACCGGGCAGCATGAACGCGCTGTTTTCGACGTGCTGCTCGAGCGCGAAAGGCTGGGCACGACCGGCGTGGGGCACGGCATCGCCATTCCCCATGGCAAGCTGTCCAATCTGGAGCACGTCTATGGCGTTTTCGCCCGGCTGGAACGGCCGGTCGATTTCGACGCCATCGACGATCAGCCCGTCGATCTGATGTTTCTGCTGTTGGCGCCCGAAGCGGCCGGCGCGGACCACTTGAAGGCCTTGGCTAGGGTGTCCCGCCTGCTGCGTGACGGCTCCATGTGCGACAAACTGCGCGGCTCGGACAGTGCGGAGGCGATCTACGCGCTTCTGACGCAGTCGGAAACGAGCCACGCGGCCTGAATGACGACGAGTAAACCGGCGGCGGGGCAATCCCGCCGCCGGGAAAATCCCGATACCGGCTTAGTTCCCTTTCATCAAAAACAGTGACAGCTTACATATAAGGGCACCTGCCCCAGCTAAAGGGGCCTGCCCCCAGCCTCCTAGAAGCGGCCACCGACATATACCGGGCCAAACTCATACCGGGAGTGACAACCGCGCCGTTTGTGCTATCACACCCCGGAGCCGCCCAGTTCTGGAGACACTGTTGCCAACCCCGTCCACACCGGCACCTGCCACGCCGACCCCGGCCACACTGGCGAACGAGCCGCTGGTGCTGGCTTTGCCGAAAGGACGCATCCTGAAGGAAGTCCGGCCCATGCTGGACCGCGTCGGGATCGTGCCGGAAGCAGCCTTCGACGACGAGAACAGCCGCCAGCTCCGCTTCGCCACCAACCTGGGGCATGTGACCATCATCCGCGTCCGCTCGTTCGACGTGGCGACCTTCGTCGCCTTCGGCGCCGCCCATTTGGGCGTGGCAGGCAACGACGTGCTAATGGAATTCGACTATCCGGAGATCTACGCACCCCTCGACCTGCGCATCGGCGCCTGCCGGCTGAGCGTCGCGGAACCGAAGGAGATGGTGGAGGGTGATGACCCGGCCCGGTGGAGCCATATCCGTGTCGCGACCAAGTACCCGGAGATCACCCGGCGACATTTCGCCGCGCGCGGCGTCCAGGCGGAATGCATCAAGCTGAACGGCGCCATGGAACTGGCTCCCACCCTAGGCCTGTGCCGCCGGATCGTCGATCTGGTGTCCAGCGGCTCTACCTTGAAGGCCAATGGCCTGGTGGAAATAGAGAAGATCGCCGAGGTAACATCCCGTCTGGTAGTGAACCGGGCAGCCTATAAAACCCGGCCGACCGAAATCGGCGGCTGGATCGACCGTTTCCGGGAGGCAGTGGATGCCGCTTGAGCTGAACCATGGCGATACAGGCTTCGAAGCCGCCTTCACCGGCCTGCTCGCCGCCAAGCGCGAGACGCAGGAAGACGTGCAGAACGCGGTCGCCGCCATCCTCGCCGATGTGCGCGCCCGTGGCGACGCCGCCTTGCTGGAATACACCGCCCGTTTCGACCGCGTCACACTGACGGTAGAGTCGATGCGCGTGACCGCCGACGAGATCGACCGCGCGCTGGCGTCGATCGAACCAGGATTGCTGGACGCGCTCAAGCTGGCGGCCGAACGGATCGAGGACTTCCACCGGCGGCAGACTCCCGACGCATTGTCCTACACCGACGCCGCCGGCGTCCGTCTGGGCGCGCGCTGGACGGCGGTCGGTTCGGTTGGGTTGTATGTGCCGGGGGGCACGGCGGCATATCCAAGTTCCGTCCTGATGAACGCTCTGCCGGCCAAGGTCGCCGGGGTCGAGCGCGTGACGATGGTCGTGCCGACGCCCGACGGCAAGCTCAACCCGCTGGTGCTGGCCGCAGCCCGCATCGCGGGCGTGCATGAGATCTACCGGATCGGCGGCGCCCAGGCGGTCGGTGCGCTGGCCTACGGGACGGAGACGATCCGGCCGGTCGACAAGATCGTCGGTCCCGGCAACGCCTATGTCGCTGCGGCCAAGCGCCATGTCTTCGGCACGGTCGGCATCGACATGATCGCCGGCCCGTCCGAAATCCTGGTGGTTGCCGACGGCGCCAACGATCCGGCCTGGATCGCCGCCGACCTGCTGTCGCAGGCGGAGCACGACACCAGCGCCCAGTCGATCCTGATCACCGACGACGCCGGGTTCGCCGAAGCCGTCAAGGCGGCGGTCGAAGGTCATCTGAAGACCCTGCCGCGCGCGGAGATCGCCGGTGCGAGCTGGCGCGACCATGGCGCCGTCATCGTCGTGTCCGATCTAAGCGAGGCGGTGCCGCTGGTCGATCGGCTGGCGCCTGAGCACCTGGAACTGGCGGTGGCCGATCCCGACGCGCTTGCCGCCCGCATCCGCAACGCCGGCGCCATCTTCCTTGGACGGCACACGCCGGAAGCCATCGGCGACTATATCGCCGGACCGAACCACGTACTGCCCACGGCACGCAGCGCGCGCTTTTCGTCCGGTCTCAACCTGCTCGACTTCATGAAGCGCACGACCCTGGTCGGCTGCGACCCCGGCAGCCTGGGCGCCATCGGCCCTGCCGCCGTTGCCCTGGCGGAAGCCGAGGGATTGGGCGCCCATGCGCTGTCCGTGTCGATCCGTCTCAATGGAGCCCCCAGGTGACCACCCAGCCGTCGAACGAGAACCACCGCATTATCCATGTGGCCCTTGATGAACGTAGCGTCGTGCGGCGCGCGGCGGAAGTCGAGCATGAGCGGGCGGTGGCTATCTTCGACCTGCTGGAGGACAACCTGTTCCGTCCGGAGGAGCACCCGGACGCCGGCCCCTTTCGTCTCCATCTCAGCATGGAAGACAACAGGATGCTGTTCGACATCCGGAATGCCGAGAACGGTGACCTGACCAAGGTATTGCTGCCGCTGACGCCGTTCCGCTCGATCGTTCGCGACTACTTCATGATCTGCGACAGCTATTACAAGGCGATCAAGAAGGCGACGCCGTCCCAGATCGAAGCGATCGACATGGGACGGCGCGGACTGCACAACGAAGGGTCGGAACTGCTTCGCGAGCGTCTGGCGGGCAAGGTTGAGGTGGACCACAATACCGCCCGACGCCTCTTCACCCTGATCTGCATATTGCACATTCGCGGGTGACGGACGGACGGGGCGGGCGGAGATGGACGAGACGATCCGCGCGCCGGGAGGCGCCACTGTCACCAGCGTGCTGTTCGCCTGCACGTACAATGCAATCCGGTCGCCCATGGCCGAAGCGCTGATGAAGTATTTCCACGGCCACCGGATCTATGTGGATTCGGTGGGCGTAAGGGAAGGGGACCCCGATCCCTTCATGGTCGCCGTCATGGACGAGATCGGCATCGACATGACCCGGCACCGCTGCAAGACCTTCGACTTCCTTGAAGACACGTCGTTCGATCTGGTGATCTCGCTGTCGCCGGAAGCCCAGCACAGGGCCGTCGAGATGACGCGGACGATGGCCTGCGACGTGGAGTTCTGGAACACGCTCGATCCTTCGATGATCGACGGCAACCGGGATGCGCGCCTGACGGTCTACCGGCAGGTAAGGGATATCCTGAGCGCCCATATCAAGAAGCGCTTCCCGATCATCGGCGGGCCGACCGTTTAGGCCTACAGTTTAGAGAGTCCGGGCATCAGCTCCCACTGTTGGTTTCCCGTCCGCGCTCGATCAGTTCGGCATCGACTTCGGGTCCCGGCCCCGGTCCCAGCCGCCCCAGTCCCGGCAGCTTGATCGCGAAGTCGAGGGGGTCGATGCCGACGGTCAATCCCAGCACGTTGACCTCGATTCCTTCTTCGACGGCGACCAGGACACCGAACAGACCGAACAGCGAGAACTGCCAGCCGGTGCCGCTGGGGGCGGCGGCGAACAGGCTTCGGGGCGCCAGATAGTCCTTTCCCAACGCGGTAGGCGGCAGGTCCAGCCGCAGTTCAGGCACCGCCCGCGCGACGAAGGCGGCGAAGGTGTTGCTGTTGGGACCGGGCCAGATGCGGTAGGTGTGGTCGTAGGGATAGGCCCTTGCCGCGGCGTCCAGCTTGGCGATTGCTGCCTCGGCGGCTTCTCCGCGAAGCTGCGCCAGGATCGTCGGCTTCTGTCCGAACCAGTAGCTGTCGGGCGTCCGCTCCGCGATCGAAACCGCGGACAGGCCGCGCATCGCGCGCCAGCCGATCTTCTCGTACACGGTATACTCGCTGGCCCCAGCACGTTTCACGGCGAACCAGGGATGAATCCCGAACGCTCCCCGCCACGAGAAGGCGCGGGCGGCGTAGACCTGTACAATTGCTTCGGGTGTAGTGGCGGGGTTAGGGGCTTGGTTGGAGGATTGCCGGCTGGCGGTGGACCAGTGGCCCCCCAGCGTCACGGTCCCCATCGCAACCACCAGCATCGGGCCGGTCAGCAGGAACAGGAGAACCGCCATCGATACGAGCATGGCTTTCATGAGGTATAAGATAATTCGCCCCTCTATGATATTCCAAGGCAGCTAACCACCAAAAACGCCGTGTCGCACCGATATTGCGCAGGAAACTGAACGATGCTGCCCGATTCATCGAGCCTGGCCCTCTTCATGGCCGCCGTCCTGGCGCTCAACCTGACGCCCGGTCCCGACATGCTGTTCTGTTTTGCAACCGGAGTGAACCGGGGCAGGGCGGCCGGAGCAGTCGCCGCCCTCGGCATCGGCGCCGGAACGCTGGTCCACACGGCTGCGGCGGCGCTGGGGCTGGCGGGGCTGCTGCTGGCGTCGCCATTGGCCTTCGACATCGTGCGCTATGCCGGTGCGGCCTATCTGGTCTGGCTTGCCTGGAAGACCCTGCGGGCGCCGCCTCTTGGCGTTGCGGGAACGATGCCCGAGCGGCGCAGCCTTTGGCGCGTGTTCGGCCATGGCGCTGTTACGAACGTTCTCAACCCGAAGGTAGCGCTGTTCTTCCTGGCTTTCCTGCCGCAGTTCGTCGACCCGAATGCCGGCCCCGTAGCACTCCAGGTTTTTGTGCTTGGAATACTCATCAACCTGTCCGGGACGCTGGTCAACCTCGCGGTCGGCGCGGGGGCTGGCGGCCTCGGCTCCGTTCTGGCGCGGAACCCGGCGATTTCACGTATTCAGCGCTATGTCACCGCTACGATCTTCGTCGGCTTGGCGGCCCGGCTTGCCTTCGGTTCGGGGCGGCCCTCCTGAGCGGAGTCTCGCTATCCTTCCCAGTGGTGGTATTACCACTTGAGAGAATGCCTCATTTGGTAATGACCGGCTATTCTTGAAAACAAGATCAAATACGCTTGTGAACTCACAAGAGGTTCCAAGTGAAACAATGGGGAGGAAACGATCATGCCTGGATTAAGGATTCTGGCCGGCTGCCTTCTGCTCGGGACATGTCTTTCGTCCGGCGCCGCGCTGGCGCAGGAAAACCTCAACCGCTTGCAGGATTTCCGCACCACCGGAACGGACCTGACGCTCAAGACCGTTCCTCAGGACCCGGCGAAAGTCGCTCAGCTTGCCAAGAACCTCGAAAAGATCAAGCTGCCGCCCGGCTTCAAGATCGAGGTCTACGCCATCGTTCCCGATGCCCGGCACATGGCGGTCGGCCGCAATGTCGGTGCCGTCTTCGTCGGCACCCGCAAGACCGATGTCTGGGCCGTCACCGACCGCGACAAGGACCGCCACGCCGAGGAAGTCAAACGCTTCGCGCCCAGCGTCAACTTCAAGATCCCCAACGGCATGTGCATGAGCCCCGACGGCATCCTGTATGTCGCGGAGCATAACCGACTGCTGGCGTTCCCCGCCGTCGAGTTCTTCTACGAAGGCCCCGATGTCGCCGTCGCCGTCGTCAAGGAGCAGTTCATTCCCAAGGAGGAAGAGCACTTCAACCATGGTGCCCGCGTCTGTACCATCGGTCCCGACAACAAGCTCTACTTGTCGATGGGGCAGCCCTACAATGTCTGGCCGCATGACAAGGGTCCCAAGATGGACCCCTATGGCAGCATCCAGCGCATGAACCGCGATGGCACCGGGCAGGAAACCTACGCTCGAGGCATCCGCAATTCGGTCGGCATCGCCTTCAATCCCGGCGACAAGATGCTCTGGTTCACCGACAATCAGGTGGACGGCATGGGCGACGACACCCCGCCCGGCGAGCTCAACCGCGTCAGCCAGCCCGGCCAGAACTACGGTCATCCCTGGTACGGCGGCGGCAAGGTCCGGACGGAGGACTGGTCGAAGGACGAGCCGCCTGCGGACGTGGTGATGCCGGAGGTCGAGATGGACGCCCATGCGGCCGATCTCGGTCTGACCTTCTACAACGGCAACATGTTCCCGGCCCAGTACAAGGGCGGCATCTTCAGCGCCCAGCACGGTTCCTGGAACCGGACGACGCCGGTAGGGGCACGCATCATGTTCACCCGCGTCGGTCCCGACGGCAAGGCGGCGGGAACGGAAGTCTTCGCGTCCGGCTGGCTGGACGACAAGACCGGCGAGTATCTCGGGCGTCCGGTCGACGTCCAGCAGTATCTCGACGGCTCGCTCCTGGTATCGGACGATACGGCGGGGGCCATCTACCGCATCTCGTATCAGGGCCAATAAGCACTTGCGATGCCGGGGCTCCGGGGCCTGTGCAAACAGGCCCCGGAGTATCCGGCTACTTCATTCCGGAGTCGTTATGAGTTTTCGTTTCGCCGCCATGGCCACCATCGCCATGGCCTTTTTGCCGGTGTCCGCATTCGCCCAGTCCGCGGACGTACCCAAGCTGGGCACCTGCGTCACCTGCCATGGACGCAACGGTATCGGCACATCCCCGGTCTTCCCCAATCTTGCCGGTCAGAAGTCGCTCTACATGATCCAGCAATTGGAGCAGTTCCGCAGCGGCGCCCGCAAGAGCGAGGTCATGAACGTGGTCGCCAAGCCACTGACCGATGCCGAGATCGAAGCCCTCGCCAACTACTATGAAGGCCTGAAGCCCGATGGCCCGTGAAGCCGGATATCAAATCCACAAGCGCGTCTGACCGCATGGCGGCAGGCAGACCGCCGTCGTTGACTTCGGTCAGGGCGTCCTCGTATATCCGCGTAGCAAGACTGCTCTCCAGTACAGCCTCCTGCTTTCCGCATCCAGGGATGCGCTGGTGCGATTTGCCCGAATATCCGCATGGCGCATGTGATTTGACTTAATGGCATCAGTTTCTCCGCCGCCAGAGCGGCCCGCCCGGCTCCACAAGGTGCTCGGGCGGCAATTCGGGTCGTTCGGATCGCGGGGGCGAGGCGTCCAGTGGGCGGTGATGCTCCTCCTGTCCGGCATCTTCGTGGCGGTTCTGGAAGCCGTCGGGCTGCCGGCGGCACTCCTGCTCGGCCCCATGGTCGCGGCGATCGTCGTAGCGGCCGGTCAAGGAACGCTACGCGTTCCGCATGTCCCCTTCTTCATGGCGCAGGCGGTCATCGGCTGCATGATCGCGCGATCCATCACGCCGGAAATCATCGGTACGATGGCCCAGGACTGGCCTTTGTTCGCGGCCGTGATCTTCTCCGTCATCGCGTCGAGCGCCCTGATCGGGCTGCTGCTGACGCGCTGGCGCGTGCTGCCCGGAACGACGGCGGTCTGGGGTTCCTGTCCGGGAGCGGCATCCGCCATGACGCTCATGGCCGAAGCTTTCGGGGCTGATGTCCGCCTCGTCGCCTTCATGCAGTATCTGCGCGTCGTCCTCGTGACGGTGGTTGCCAGCATCGTTGCAAGGATCTGGGTGACGCCGGCGCCCGGTCACGCCGCCGCTACCGACTGGCTCGGCGCTGTCCAATGGCTGCCCTTCGCCGAAACGATGGCGCTCGTGGCAGCCGGCGCGTTCATAGCGCCGCTCCTGCGGATACCGGCGGGACCGATGCTGGTGCCGATGGTCGCCGGCGCCTTGCTGCACGGTTCCGGGACCATGACGATCGAACTGCCGCCCTTGCTGCTGGCGGCGAGCTACGCGGTGGTCGGCTGGAGCATCGGCGTTCGCTTCACCCGACCTATTCTCGTCCACGCCCTGCGGGCGCTGCCCCGCGTGACCGCCTCGATCCTCGCCCTGATCGCGATCTGCGGCGGTTTCGCCTGGGTACTGACATGGACGGCGGGCATCGATCCGCTGACGGCCTATCTCGCCACCAGCCCCGGCGGAGCCGATTCCGTAGCGATCATCGCTGCATCCTCCAACGTCGATGTTCCATTCGTGATGGCGCTCCAGACCATGCGCTTTCTGGTCGTCCTGTTCGTCGGCCCCAGCCTGTCGCGCTTCATCGCGCGCCGGACAGGGGCCACGGACTTTGGTCCGTTGGATGACCGGCACTCGAACTAGCGGCGCTGAGGCTTCCGAAAAAGCATATCACTTCGAACCATTTTGCCGTGCTCGCCGGATGGTGCTCGACCGGTCCGGCTGCTAGGCTGCGACAAAATGACAGTCCGAGGAAATCGCCATGACCGCCGAAGCCGTTCTTGCCCGTGCTCCCGCCGACGCCGCCCTGATCGCCGAGCTGCGCTCTCTTCTGGGCGAGCGGCTGAGTACCGCGGCGGCGGTGCGCGAGCATCACGGCAAGGATGAGTCCTATCATCCGGTCGATCCGCCCGACGCCGTTGCCTTCGTCCAGAGCACCGAGGAAGTCGCGGCGGTGGTTACCGCCTGTGCCCGCCACGATACGCCGGTAATTCCTTTCGGTACCGGAACGTCTTTGGAAGGTGGCGTCGCGGCACTGCGCGGCGGCGTCTGCATCGACATGTCCGGCATGAACGCGATCCTGCGGGTCAGCCCCGAAGACCTCGATGTCACCGTCCAGGCGGGCGTCACCCGTAAGCGGCTGAACGAGCATCTGCGCGATACCGGCCTGTTCTTCCCGATCGATCCCGGCGCCGACGCTTCTATCGGCGGCATGGCCTCGACCCGCGCCAGCGGCACCAATGCCGTACGTTACGGCACCATGCGGGAGAACGTACTGGGACTGACGGTGGTGCTGGCCGACGGCCGCATCGTCAAGACCGGTGGCCGGGCGCGGAAGTCCGCCGCCGGTTACGACCTGACCCGGCTGTTCGTCGGGGCCGAGGGTACGCTGGGCGTCATCACCGAAGTCACATTGCGGCTCTATGGGATTCCCGAGGCGGTATCGTCCGCCGTCTGTCCGTTCCCGACCATCAAGGACGCGGTCGATACCGTCATCACCGTGATCCAGTCCGGCATCCCGGTCGCCCGGATCGAACTGCTGGACGAGGTCCAGATGGGCGCCGTCGTCGCGTACAGCAAACTGGACTATGCCGTAGCGCCGACGCTGTTCTTCGAGTTCCATGGTACGCCTGCCGGCGTCAGGGAACAGGCCGAGATGGCCTCCGCCATCGCCGCCGAGTACGGCGGCGTGAGCTTCCAATGGGCCGAGAAGCCGGAGGACCGCTCCCGCCTCTGGCAGGCCCGGCACGATGCGTATTACGCAGCTCTGGCGCTGCGTCCCGGCTCGCGCGGCTGGCCGACCGACGTCTGCGTTCCCATCTCCAGGCTTGCGGAATGCATCGTGGAGACCAAGGCCGATCTGGCCCAGTCAAGCCTGATGGCGCCGCTGGTCGGCCACGTCGGCGACGGCAATTTCCACCTCGTCTACCTGATCGATCCGGCCATCCCGGACGAAATGGCGGAGGCCGCGCGTTTGAACGAACGGATGGTGATGCGGGCTCTGGCGATGGGCGGTACCTGCACGGGCGAACACGGCGTCGGCTATGGGAAGATGCATTTCCTGCCGACCGAGCACGGAGAGGGCGTCAGCGTCATGCGCACGATCAAGCAGGCGCTCGATCCCCGGAACATCATGAATCCGGGCAAGGTGATCGCCGTCTGATCTTCGTTCGCTATCTTTCCGGTCAAGCAACGGATTTCACCCGCTTGACTTTAGGCCAAAAGCCCTATTGAACAGCTCGACGTCCGACACCATCGCGGAAAAAGCTCGCTTGTCCTCTGCTCAGACGCCACGCCGGACGTCCGTCTTCGCGCTGTTCATCACTGCAATCGGCGTGGTGTTCGGCGATATCGGAACAAGCCCGCTCTATACGATCAAGGAAACTTTCGGCGGCCATCATCCGCTGCCGATCGACCGGCTGCATGTCATGGGCGTGCTGTCCCTGATCTTCTGGGCGCTGACGCTGATCGTCGCGATCAAATACGTGATCGTCATCATGCGGGCCGACAACAACGGCGAAGGCGGCAGCCTTGCCCTGCTGGCGCTGCTCAGCCGGGCGGAGGAACCGAACTCGCGGCGGGCGCTGATCGTGGGGTCGCTCGGTCTGGCGGCGGCGGCGCTCTTCTACGGCGACAGCGTCATCACCCCAGCCATCTCGGTCCTGTCGGCGGTCGAGGGACTCCAGGTGGCGGCGCCGGAGTTCGGGTACGTGGTCATTCCGCTGACCATCGCGATCCTGGTGCTGCTTTTTACCCTTCAGCGGTCCGGTACGGCCCTGGTGGGCGCGCTGTTCGGACCGGTGATGATCCTGTGGTTCGTCGTGCTCGCGGTCCTCGGCGTCCAGCACATCGTCAAGGACCCGACGATCCTGTGGGCGCTCAGTCCCCACTACGCCGTCATGTTCTTCATGAAGGAGGGCGGCAACGGCATGCTGGCGCTGGGCGCCGTCGTCCTGGCCGTCACGGGGGCCGAGGCGCTCTATGCCGACATGGGTCATTTCGGCCGCGCACCGATCCGGGTCGCGTGGTACCTGCTGGTCTGGCCGGCGCTGCTGCTGAACTATTTCGGGCAGGGCGCCATGCTGCTTGCGGCACCGGACACGCTCGACAACCCGCTGATCCGCATGGCGCCGCAGTGGTTGGCATTGCCGCTGGTCTTCCTTGCCATGGCCGCCGCGATCATTGCGTCGCAGGCGGTCATTTCCGGCGCCTTCTCGATCACGCAGCAGGCGATTCAGCTAGGCTACCTGCCGCGCATGCATATCCAGCACACGTCCGACCGTGAGATGGGGCAGATCTACGTTCCCTTCGTCAACTGGACGCTGATGGTGTCGGTGGTCGTCCTCGTCCTGCTGTTCGGCTCGAGCAGCAATCTGGCGGCGGCTTACGGGATCGCCGTCACCGGGACCATGCTGATCACCGCCATCCTTGCCGGCATGGTGATGGGCCGGCTGTGGGGCTGGCGGCGGGGCTGGGTCCGGCTACTGACCGGGACGTTCCTGCTGGTCGACGGCGCCTTCTTCCTGGCGAACGCGGTCAAGATCCCTTACGGCGGCTGGCTGCCGCTGGTGATGGGTGCCGCGATCTTCATCGTCCTGACGACCTGGAAACGCGGACGCACCCGCCTGCGCGACGCGATGGAGCATGATTCCATCCCGATCGATCTGGTGCTGGACAGCGCCGAGAACCTGCCGCGCGCCAAGGGCACGGCGGTCTACCTCTCGGGGAACTCGCTGGGCACGCCGGTAGCCTTGCTGCACAACCTGAAGCACAATCAGATCCTGCACGAGCGAGTCGTGCTGCTGACCGTCATCGTCGAGAACGTGCCGTTCGTCCGGAAGGACGCGCGGATCGAATCGAAGCTGATCCGCGACAACGTCCACCGCGTCGTGCTGCATTACGGCTTCATGCAGACGCCGGACATCCCGACGGCTCTCGCCAATGCGAAGGAGGCGGATCTGGGCTTCTTCTACGAGCCCATGCGGCTGTCCTATTTCGTGACGCGGATGATCGCGCGGCCCAGCGGCCGGTCGGGCATGCCGCACTGGCGGGAGGCGATCTTCGCCTGGATGGTCACCAATGCCGCCACCTCCACCGATTTCTTCAACCTGCCCATGAACAGGGTGGTCGAACTCGGCGCGAACGTCGAAATCTGAATAGAGCCCTAAATAGCCGCCAAAGGTGCGGCATTTGGCGACGCGCGCGGGCGCAATCGGCCAGACCGCTTGTTCCGGCGCGGGGCTGTGGTAAAACCCCCGGCAATCGAAGACATCAGTCCGGGGGAACTTGTCCATGGCCGACACGCCAGCCTTTCGCACAGAGACCGACAGCTTCGGTCCCATTGAGGTACCTGCCGACCGGTACTGGGGCGCCCAGACCCAGCGTTCGCTCCAGAACTTCAAGATCGGCGGAGAGCGCATGCCGGCCCCGCTGGTCCGCGCCCTGGGCATCCAGAAGAAGGCCTCCGCCAAGGCCAATGTCGAGCTGGGCGCCATCGACGCCCAGATCGGTCAGGCGATCGTGGACGCCGCCGAGGAAGTGATCGACGGCACCCTGATCGACCATTTCCCGCTGGTGGTCTGGCAGACCGGCTCCGGCACCCAGACCAACATGAACGCGAACGAGGTCATCTCGAACCGCGCGATCGAGCTGCTGGGCGGCGAGAAGGGCTCCAAGAAGCCGGTCCACCCGAACGACCACGTCAACAACGGCCAGTCGTCCAACGACAGCTTCCCGACCGCGATGCACATCGCGGCGGTCGAGCAGGTCCACCATGAGCTGGTTCCGGCGCTGGAGCACCTGCACGCCGCCCTGGACGCCAAGGCAAAGGAATTCGCCGACGTCGTCAAGATCGGCCGCACCCATCTCCAGGATGCGACGCCGCTGACCATCGGCCAGGAGTTCTCCGGCTACGTCACCCAGGTCGCCTACGGCATCGAGCGCGTCAAGGCGACGCTGCCGCGCCTGCTCCAGCTTGCCCAGGGCGGCACGGCGGTCGGCACCGGCCTCAACGCCAAGGCCGGCTTCGCCGAGCTGTTCGCCAAGAAGGTCGAGGAGATCACCGGTCTCCCCTTCATCACCGCCCCGAACAAGTTCGAGGCGCTGGCCGCCCATGACGCGCTGGTCGAAGGGTCGGGCGCCCTGAACACCGTCGCCACCTCGCTGTTCAAGATCGCCAACGACATCCGTCTGCTGGGCTCCGGGCCGCGCTGCGGCATCGGCGAGCTGAGCCTGCCGGAGAACGAGCCCGGTTCCTCGATCATGCCGGGCAAGGTCAACCCGACCCAGTCCGAAGCCATGACGATGGTCTGCGCCCAGGTGTTCGGCAACCACACCGCCATCACCTTCGCCGGCGCCAACGGCCATTTCGAGCTGAACGTCTTCAAGCCGGTCATCATCTACAACTTCCTGCAATCGGTCCGGCTGCTGGCCGACGCCGCCCGCAGCTTCACCGACAACTGCGTCGTCGGGATCGAGGTCAACACCGACCGCGTCAACAAGCTGCTGAACGAGTCGCTGATGCTGGTGACGGCGTTGAACCCGCATATCGGGTACGACAACGCCGCCAAGATCGCCAAAAAGGCCCACAAGGAAGGCACCACGCTTCTCGAAGCGGGCGTCGCCCTCGGCCTGCTGACGCCGGAGCAGTTCAGCCAGTGGGTCCGCCCGCTGGACATGATCGGCCCGCGCTGACGCTGAAGCGCTGAACCGCCCATTCCGGTCCCCGCCTGCGCGTGACGCGTGCGGGAGGGGGGCCGGAATGACGGAAGGCTTCATGGACAGCTCCATCCGGAAACGCTCCGTCACGATCGCCGGCCACTCGACCAGCGTCTCGCTCGAGGCGGCCTTCTGGGATGCCCTGAAACACATCGCCGCCGCGCGTGATGTCTCGATCAACACCCTGATCGAATCGATCGACGAGGGGCGCTCCGGCAACCTGTCGAGCGCCATCCGCGTCTTCGTTCTCGCCGAAGTCGCGAAAGCCGGGGTCCCCGATGGTGCGGGGAGTTCGGAAGGGGAATGATGCCGCCCGACTTCACGACGGCCGATTTGGCCGCCATCACCCTGTTCCTGACGGCATGGTGCGGCTACACGCTGATCATGGACCATCTCGCCTGGGGATTATGGGGCGTCAACCAGCATCTCAAGCTGCTCCGTGACGAATGGATGAAGCGGATGCTGGACCGGGAGAACCGGATCATGGATACCGCCCTGGTCGGGCATACGATCCATTCCGTGACCTTCTTCGCGTCCACCTCCATGCTGGTGCTGGCGGGTCTTGTCGGTCTGCTCGGCTCAGTCGATGCCGCTCACGGCATGCTCAGCCAGTTCAGCTTCGCCAGCCCGGTCTCGCGCGAGTTCTTCGAGCTTAAGATCCTGCTGCTGTTCGGGATCTTCATCTTCGGTTTCATGAAGTTCACCTGGGCGATCCGCCAGTACAACTACTGCTGCGCCATGATCGGCAGCGCCCCGATGCCGCCGCTCGACCCGGCCGACCGCGATGCCTACGCGGAGGAAGTCGGCGACATCCTCAGTCTGGCGGGTGCCAGCTTCAACGGCGGCCTGCGCGCCTACTACTTCGCGCTGGCAGCCCTGGCATGGTTCATCGGTCCCTATGTGTTCAGTTTCGCGACCCTGTGGGTGGTCATGATCCTGATCCGCCGCCAGTTCGTCTCCCGCACCTTCCGCGCGATGCACCGACACGCGGAAAAGCTGCAAGAGCGGCAGAAAAGTTAAGCCGGCCGGATCGCCTTCATGAGTTCGTCCACCTCCCGCCGCGACCGCCCGGCCTGGGCAGCTCTCGCGGCGGTCAACACGGCGTCCACCCTCTGCCAGACGGTTCAGGTCGGCGCCCTGCCGCCGCTGATAGCCCTGACGCTTGCGGACAAGGGGATGGACCCGGCAAGTATCGGCCTGTTCGCGACGGCGCCGTGGCTGGCGATCCTGGTCGCTTCGCGGTTCGTCCCGGCGCTGCTGCATGCGGTCGGTCCATCGGCAAGTCTGGCTTTCAGCGCCTTCGGCTCCACGGCCGTCATCGTTGCGATGGCATTCACCGACGACATGGCGGTCTTTTTCGTCCTCAACCTGCTTGCGGGGCTGGGACTGATCGTCCGCTGGATCACCTGCGATACCTGGATCGTCACCATCGCGCCGGTGTCGGCGCGGGGCAGGGCGATCGGCACACACGAGACGCTGATGGGGCTGGGCATAGCGCTCGGGCCGCTGCTGCTCTCGCTGACCGGCACATCGGGACGGCTGCCGTTTCTGGCCTGCGCCGCATTGACGGCGCTGGCCCTGCCGCCACTGCTCATCCTCGGGTCCTGGAACCAGCGTCCCGAACCGGATCATGGCCGTCACGACCGGCAGGGGAGCGGACGGCGCATCTTCCGTCTGCTGCCGGTCGCCCTGCTGGGCGCCTTCGTCGCCGGCTATGTCGAGACGTCGGCGATCTCGCTGCTGGCGGTGCAGGTCACCGCGTCCGGCCATGACATCGTCGTCGCGACCCTGCTCGTCTCCGCCTTCGGATTCGGTGGGACGCTGCTTCAGGTGCCGGTCGGCTGGATGGCGGACCGGATCGGTCCACACCACGGACACCGGCTCTGCTCGGCGCTGATCCTCGCCGGTTCGATCGCCGTTCCGTTCCTGCTGCCGCAGCCGTGGCTGGTCGCCGTCCTGCTTTTCGTCTGGGGCGGCGCCGTCGGCGGCATGAACACGCTGGCGGTATTGGAAGCGGCATCGGCCGTCGCCGGCCGCGATCTGGCGGCGGCGCTGGCGGCGGTCGCCTTCAGCTATACCGTCGGCGGCATGGCCGGACCTGCCGTTTCCGGCGCCTTCATGCAGTATCTGCCCGACGGCGGCCTGATGGCCTCCGCAGGGCTCGCCGGCGCCTGCTTCCTGCTGGCCTCGTCATTCCTGAAGCCAAGGCTTCCCTGAAGCCCGCTACCTCTCGAAGCCCGCTACTTCTTGAAAAACGCCTCGGCCCCGCTGCGATGAGCCTGCTTGGCGGCGATCGCCGCTTCGGTGCGCTCGATCTCGGTGCGGAGCGTCGCGATGTAATCCCGCAGTTCGTCGATCGACAGCACGGTGAGGTCCTTCTTGGGTGCCGGCTTCTTGGTCGGCTCCAGTTCTTCAATGTTCATGGCCCGTCCTCCCTCTTCAAAACCTACCGGTCAAAAACCGATTCACGGCCTCCGCGATGTGAAAACAAGCGTTTCGATCATGCTGACTGCTTGTAACCACTCTCGCCTGAGGGTACATGTGCCATCTATCCCGCAATTGTTTGAAGCGTACAAGAGGAAGCCCATGGCCTCCGGCCTGCCGCACAGCATGACCGCCATCGAGATCACCGCACCCGGCGGCCCCGATGTCCTTAAACCGACGACGCGACCGGTTCCCCAGCCCGGCCCTGGCGAGGTGCTGATTCGCGTCAAGGCCGCCGGCATCAACCGTCCCGATGTCCTTCAGCGTGCCGGCGCCTATCCGCCGCCGCCAGGAGCCTCCGACCTGCCGGGCCTGGAAGTGGCGGGCGAGATCGCGGCGCTCGGCTCCGACGTCTCCGGCTTCGCCGTCGGCGATCAGGTCTGTGCCCTGACCCCCGGCGGCGGCTATGCCGAATACGTGGTTACCCCCGCTCCCCAGGTCCTGCCCGTGCCCAAGGGCTTCAGCCTCGTGGAAGCGGCGGCGGTGCCGGAAACCTACTTCACCGTCTGGTCCAACGTGTTCGACCGCGGCCGTCTGGCGGAAGGCGAGACCCTGCTGGTCCACGGCGGCTCCAGCGGTATCGGCACCACGGCCATCCAGCTCGCCAAAGCGTTCGGTTCCCGCGTCTTCACGACGGCGGGCAGCGCCGACAAGTGCGAGGCCTGCGAGCGGCTGGGGGCGGACCGCGCCATCAACTACAAGACCGAGGACTACGGAGCCGTCATCAAGGAACTGACCGGCAAAAAGGGCGTCGATGTGGTGCTCGACATGGTCGGCGGCGATTATGTCCAGCGCGATATCGACATCATGGCCCCCGATGGACGCCGCGTCAGCATCGCGTTCCTGGGCGGGCCGAAGGTCACGCTCAACCTCACCAAGGTCATGGTCAACCGGCTGACGCTGACCGGCTCCACGCTGCGTCCCCGTCCGGTCGCCTACAAGGGCCAGATCGCCCAGGCGCTGCGCGAACGGGTCTGGCCGTTGCTGGAAACCGGCAAGGTCAAGCCGCTGATCTTCAAGACATTCCCTCTTGCCGAAGCCGCTGCCGCCCATGCCCTGATGGAAACCAGCAGCCACATCGGCAAGATCGTTCTCACCCTGGATTCCTGAACGGCGGCCAACCGGCCATCCGCTCACTATCCGGATCGCTAGCAAACACACCTCCTCGCCGGCGCGCGCAAGTCCCATATATCTCTCTATCAAAGGCCGAACCCGCGCCAAGGCGAGGCCGCCAGATTTTCCGGAGGACCGATGCCCCTGCCATTGATGCCGAAAGCGACCGCCGTCTGGCTGGTCGAAAACACCGCCCTCACCTTCGAACAGATCGCGGCCTTCTGCGGCCTGCACTCGCTGGAGATCAAGGCGATAGCCGACGGCGAAGTGGCGGTCGGCATGGTCGGCCTCGACCCGATCGCCAATGGCCAGCTTTCCAAGGAAGAGATCGAGCGCGCCGAGAAGGACGAGCATGTCCGCCTGCGCCTGCTGGTCCAGGACCTTCCCCAACCGGTCGCCCGTTCCAAGGGACCGCGCTACACGCCGGTCACCAAGCGCGGCGACAAGCCCGACGCGATCGCCTGGGTGGTCAAGCAGTTCCCCGACCTGTCGGACGCCCAGATCAGCAAGCTGATCGGGACCACCAAGCCGACCATCGCGGCGATCCGCGACCGGACCCACTGGAATACGCCGAACATCAAGCCGCGCAGCCCGGTCCTGCTCGGTCTCTGCACCCAGCGGGAGCTTGAAGAGGCATTGGCCACCATCCGCCGTCCCCCCGGTGCGCCGCCCATCACGGCAGCGGACGCGCACGAGCACGACGACGAGGAAGATGCCGAAGCCCGGCCCGTGTTCGGCGACGACAACGACCACGGCAAGTACGGTCGCGGCCACGACACCGAGCTGGACGAGACGGTAGACTGATCCGTCATGGATGAAGCCCCCGCCGGGCGGCCGCCCCGCCTCATCGTCGGCATCAGCGGCGCGTCCGGCGTGGTCTACGGTATCCGGATGCTGGAGGCTCTGAAACGGTTGGGGGTCGAATCCCATCTGGTGATGAGCCGGTCGGCCGAAGTGACCCTCGCCTGCGAAACCGACCTCAAGGTCGCCCAGGTCCGCGAACTGGCGACCGTCGCCTATCCGATCCAGGACATCGGCGCCGCCATTTCCAGCGGCAGTTTCCGCACGCTGGGCATGGTGGTGGCGCCGTGCTCCATCCGCACCATGAGCGAGATCGCCACGGGCGTCACATCGACCCTGCTGACCCGCGCCGCCGATGTCGTGCTGAAGGAGCGCCGCCGCCTCGTGCTGATGGTGCGGGAAACGCCGCTGCATCTGGGGCATCTGCGGACCATGACGGCGCTTGCGGAAATGGGGGCGATCATCGCACCGCCCGTTCCGGCTCTCTATGCGCGTCCCGACTCGGTCGATGCCCTGATCGATCATACCGTCGGCCGCGTCCTCGACATGTTCGATCTGGACGCCGGCCTCGTGCGCCGATGGGGCGAACCGGTGGAAGAGGGTGGGGCCGGGCGCGGGCGTCCTGGCTCGCAATAACCCCCAGTATCAGACGGCCCCAGTATCAGACCGCCCGGCCGGCGTGGTAAAGCGCTGCCCGCGCCATTGCCTGCGGCGCCGGGCAGAACTCTCCGTCGATCTGGAAGCTGTGTATC
>DASQKT010000081.1:0-16189 GCA_035630415.1 Skermanella sp. | reverse complement strand
CCGCCGGACCAAGAACAACCCTGTTCTGGTCGGCGAACCCGGCGTCGGCAAGACCGCCATCGCCGAAGGGCTGGCGCTGCGAATCGTTGAGGGACTGGCGCCCGCAGCCCTGGCGAACGCCCGCATCTTCACGCTCGACTTAGGCGCACTGGTGGCGGGGACGCGATATCGCGGCGACTTCGAGGAGCGGCTGAAGAACGTCATCAGTGAGATCGGCAGCACGCCCGGCGCCGTCCTGTTCATCGACGAGATGCACACCATCATCGGCGCCGGCGGGGCAGGCGGCGCCATGGATGCGGCCAACCTGCTGAAGCCCGCTCTGGCTGCCGGGACGCTCCGGTGCATTGGCGCCACCACCTACCGCGAGTACCGCCTCCACATAGAGCGCGATCCGGCACTGGTCCGCCGCTTTGGGAAGATCGACATTACCGAGCCATCGATCGAAGACGCGGTCGCCATCCTGGAAGGCGTCGCCGAGCGCTACGCCGACCATCACGGCGTGATATACAGCCGGGACGCGATCCGGTCGGCGGTCGAGCTTTCCGCCCGCTACATCACCGACCGCCACCTGCCGGACAAGGCGATCGACGTGCTGGACGAGGCCGGAGCCATGGCGAGGCTTGATGCCCGCCAGGACTGGCCCAGGCGGATCGAGGCGCCGGATATCCAGACGGTGGTTGCCCGGATGGCGAACATGCCGGTCCGCCGCGCCGGCACCGATGAGCGGGCAGCATTGCGCGGCCTGGAGGGCGAATTGAAAGCGGCCGTGTTCGGTCAGGACGAAGCGGTCGATGCGGTCACCTCCGCGATCAAGATCGCCCGCTCCGGCCTGCGCGATGCCGAAAAGCCGATGGGCTCCTACCTGTTCGCCGGGCCTACCGGCGTCGGCAAGACCGAGATCGCGCGGCGGCTGGCGACCACGCTGGGCGTGCCGCTGCTTCGCTTCGACATGTCGGAGTATATGGAATCGCACACGGTCAGCCGCCTGATCGGTGCCCCTCCCGGCTATGTCGGGTTCGACCAGGAAGGATTGCTGACCTCGGCGGTGTCCCGGACACCGCACGCGGTCCTGCTGCTGGACGAGATCGAGAAGGCGCACCCCGATCTGTTCGCCTTGCTGCTTCAGGTGATGGACGCCGGGCGCCTGACCGACACGACGGGCAAGACCATCGATTTCCGCCATGTCATCGTCATCATGACGACCAATGCCGGGGCGGCCGAGATGGCGCGGCCGTCGATCGGGTTCGGCATGAGCGGGACCGACGGCGATGCCGCCGATGCGGCGTCCGCCGCGATCAAGCGCCTGTTCTCGCCGGAGTTCCGCAACCGGCTGGACGCGGTGGTCAATTTCCGGCCGCTCACGCATGAGACCGTTTGCCGCATCGCCCAGGGTCATCTCGACCAATTGGCGGCGCATCTGGCGGACCGGAACATAGCACTGACCGTCACCGGCGATGCGCTGGGATGGCTTGCGCGCCACGGTTTCGAGCCGGCGATGGGTGCCCGGCCGCTGGCCCGGCTGATCGAGCGCACGGTGAAACTTCCGTTGGCCGAGCATCTGCTGTTCGGCGGTCTTGCGGAGAATGGCGGGCGCATAACGCTGAATGTGGTGGACGGCATGCTTGATCTGCTGGTCGAGCAAACCTATGTCGCAGTTTCCGAACCAATACCGGCGTGACCACCTCTTCCGTACTTCGTCCGGCCGTATCCCTCCCGTGGTTTCGATTCTGAATGGTTGCCTCGCCACGGGGAGCCGGCGGCGGGCCGATCTGGTGGGAAGTGCCGGGAAATCATAGCACTTCCGGAGCTTCCCGCCCCAATGACCATCGGTAACGGCACAGCATCGACCGCGTCCGCGAGCCAGACGCTGGGCCAGCTCATCTCGGCGCTCGCCCAGGAGCTTCCCGACACGCAGCTGCTCATGCGTATCGTCGATCGCGTCCCCGCTGGCGTCGCCATCGTGCGGGGACCGGAGATGCGCTTCACCCTGGTCAACAAGGCCTATGCCGAGATCCCGGCGACGCCGGGGCGGATCGTCGGACGCACGGTTGCCGAAGTATTCCCCACCATGCCGGCGGCCGGGCTCTCGCTGCTGGAGAAGGTCTACGAGACGGGCGAGACCCTGAGCCTGCGCGGGCATCAGGCCGTGACCGACCTGGGACGCGGCCCCACCTTCTGGGACATGGATTTCATCGCCCTGCCGGAAACGGACGGCGGCTGCCAGCCGGGCGAAAAGGGCGTGCTGATCGTCGCCCGCGATGTCACCCGCCAGATCCTGTCGGAGCGCGCGGGAGAGTCGCTGCGGGCGACCGAGGCGCGTCTGAACATAGCGCTGGAAGCCGCCGACCTGGGGGCCTGGAGTGCTAGGGGCGAGCTCAGCGAATTCATGTCGTCACCCCACGCCGCCGTGCTCCACGGGCTGAGCCCGGATACCGTCATCGATCACGACACCGCCATGTCCGTCATCCACCCCGACGACCGGGTGGCGGTGTGGACGGCGCTGGAGCGGGCCATCGCCGAGAAGGGCGTCGTTTCGGTCGAATACCGCGCCGTGCCGCCGGGAAGCTCGGGCGACGGCGCGGAGCCGGAGCGATGGATAGCATCGCACGGGCGCTGGATCGACGACCCCTTCACGTCCGGCGGGCAGTTGTTCGGTATCGTCCGTGACATTACCGGACGCAAGCGCGCCGAAGCCGAACGGGAGCGCCTGATCTCCCGGATGGCCGGCGATCAGGCCCGGTTCGAGGCGCTGGTGGAAAGCCTGCCGGCTGGCGTCCTGGTGGCGGAAGCGCCGGGAGGCCGGATCGTCTACGGCAACCGCAGGATCGAGACGATCCTGCGCCATCCTGTCCTGCCATCGGCCAATGTCGATGCCTATGCCGAGTGGGTCGGCTGGCACGCCGACGGCAGGCCGGTGGAGGCGACACAATGGCCGCTCGCCCGTGCCCTGAAGGGCGAATTCATTGCGGGCGACGAATATCTGTACCAGCGGGGGGACGGCACCACCGGGTGGATAAGGGTCTGCGGCGCGCCCATCATCGATACCTCCGGAACCATCATCGGCAGCGTCATCGTCCTGTATGACGTGGACCGCGAGAAGCAGGCCGAAGTGGCGCTGAGGAACAGCGAGGAGCGGGTCCGCAGCGTGCTCGACGAGAAGGAAACCCTGCTCGCCCAGAAGGACATGCTGCTGAAGGAGGTCAACCACCGGGTCAAGAACTCCCTCCAGCTCGTCGCAAGCCTGCTCAACCTGCAAGGCCGGCAGGTCGAGGACGCGAAGAGCCGGCAGGCCTTCGAGGATGCAGTATCCCGCGTCGGCGCCATCGCCCAGGTCCACGAACAGCTCTATAAGAACGACGACGTCAGCCGGGTCGAATTCGGTTCCTACCTGCGCACGCTCTGCACCCAGTATGGCGGCGAGGGAAGCGTTGCCATCGATGCCGCGACGCTGGAGATCCCGACCGACGCGGCCATCCCGCTGGGGCTCCTGGCGGTGGAGCTTCTGACCAATGCGCTCAAGCATGCAGGACCGGGCACGCCCGAGCAGCCGATAGAGATCTTCTTCGGTCGTCCGGATGCCGAAGGGGAATTGTCGCTGATCGTGCGCGACCATGGGCCGGGCATCGCCCCGGATTTCCTGGACGCCCGCAACCGCCGCCGCAGCGGGAGCCTGGGCATGCGCCTGATCGAGTCGCTGGCTGGCCAGATCGAGGCGGAAGTTCAAGTGGAGAACGCCGGTCCCGGCGTTCGCTGGACCCTCAAGCTGCCGTTCGGCCGATGAAGCGGCCGGCATGACGGGTGATCTGGCCGCCTATGGCGGGCTGTTCGCGGCGGCCCTGGTGGCGGCCACGATCCTGCCCGCGCAGTCGGAACTGCTGCTGGCGGGACTGCTGAGCGCCGGTCAGCAAAGTCCTTGGCTTCTGGTGGCATTCGCGTCGGCTGGCAATGTATTGGGGTCGATCATCAACTGGGGATTGGGGCGCTTCCTGATCCATCTGAGGCAACGCCGCTGGTTTCCCTTGAAGCCGGCGGTCTACGACCGGGCCGTCGGCTGGTTCCACAAGTACGGCCTGTGGTCTCTTCTTCTGGCATGGGTGCCCGTGATCGGCGATCCCTTGACGGTGGTGGCGGGCGCTTTGCGGATCGACCTTCTGAGGTTTACCGTGCTTGTCGCGATCGGCAAGGTCGGCCGCTACGTCTTCATCGCATTATCGGTTCTTTGGTGGTCGGGGCATTAGGATGCGGTTCGGAAGGGCTACCGGGTGCATTCGGATCAAATTGAATGGGCGATGAACTACCGCCGGTTGACGCTGTTTGTATGACTTGGAGTTTGGGGTGAGAACGGAAATGGGTGTACGCAGCGGCATATGGCTGATTGCGGCGGCCGCGGCGACCCCAGGGCTGCTGTTGACCGCCGTCTCGCCCATGCTCGACCGGCATTCCGGCATTCCGCCTTCCACGCCGCCGGCCGTCGAGCAGGTCGCCGCTCCGGCACCGGCCGGCGCCGTGATGCCTGCGGGAGCACTTCCCGGATCGCCCGCCGCCGGCGCCGTCGTCATGCTTCAGCCCATCGCCGTCGCGGGTCTGGTCGCGGCCCTTGTTTCGGGTCTGCTGGCTGCCGGCGCCGCGCGGCGAGTGATGCGAAACGCCACGGCGCGGATCTCCAGGGGGCAGGCGGACACGGGCTACGACGCCGGCTTCAGGGCCACCAGCTTCAGGAACTCCACCAGCTTCAGGAACGTGAGCGACGAGCGCCTGCGCGACATGGCGGAAGCCTTGCCGCAGATCGTCTGGATCACCAGCGCGTCGGGTGCGATCGAATACTACAGCCGGCGCTGGTTCGAGTATTCCGGCGCCACGTCCACAAGTCCGGGGCAGGCGCACTGGCGCTCCTTCGTCCATCCCGAAGACCTGGAGGGTCTCGTTTCCTCATGGAAGGACGCTGCGGCGCATGGCCGTCCCTGGCAGGCGGAATACCGGCTGAGGCGCGCCGACGGCAGCTACCGCTGGCATCTCGGTCAGGCGATCCCGGTGACCGGCCCCGATGGCGGGATACTGCGCTGGTTCGGCAGCGCCACCGATATCGACGGCCAGAAATGCGTCGAGGCCGAGCTGAGCCGGACGGCTGCGGAACGCGCCCGCCTGTTGCAGCAGAAAGACATCCTGCTGCTGGAAATCCAGCACAGGGTCCGCAACAACCTGCAACTGATATCGAGCCTGCTGAGCCTTCAGAACCGCACCATCACCGATCCGGAGACGCTTCAGCAGTTCATCGAGGCACGCGGGCGCATCCAGACCGTAGCCCAGGTCCACGAACAGCTTTACCTGACCGACGAGCCCGACCGTATGGACTTCGCGGCGCTGCTGCGCGAAATGTGCCTCAACCAGTCCAGGCCCGGCATCGAGGTGGTCTGCCGGCGCGACCGCGCGCTGGACCTGCCGATCGACGAGGCGACGCCGCTGGCGCTCATCGCCAATGAACTGATCTCCAACGCAGTCGAATACGCCTATCCGGTCGACGGCGGTTTGCACGTCGGCAGTGGGGAAGTGCGGGTCGTGCTGGAGGGCCGTTCCCCTGGCGACGTCGAGTTGCGCGTCGAGGATGACGGCATCGGCCTGCCGCCCGACTTGGATCGGCACGACGCCAGCTTGGGCATGCGTCTGGTCCGCCAGTTGACGCGGCAGTTGCGTGGCGAGATAGAGACTGAATCGGACGGCGACGGGACGCGGGTGAGCATCCGCTTCGTCAGTCATCCGGTGCCGGAACTCGATCTGTTCGATGGTGGCAAGGACGGTAGCAAGACGGTCAGGATACCAGGGAAATCACCTCGGCCGTCCGCTTGACTGCGGGCGTTTCGGGCCAGCGCAGCAATTCCAGCTCGCCCGATGCGTGTTCCACCAACGCCGTCCGGTTATCGACCCAGTCGCCGTCGTTGTAGTAGAGGATACCGTCCAGGACCTTCTGCTCGGGATAGTGGATGTGGCCGCAGACGACGCCATCGACGCCGCGCCGCCGCGCTTCCTCGACAAGGGCGTTCTCATAGTTGGCGATGAACTGGCCACGGTGCTTGACCTTGTGCTTAAGGTAACCCGACAGGGACCAGTAGGGATAGCCCAGCTTCAGCCGGCCCCAATTGAACCACTGGTTGACCAGCTGGGATGCCGCATTCGCGTGGGTTCCCAGATGCCCGAGCCAGGGCGCCCGCGCCACCACGCTGTCGAACTGGTCGCCATGGATGACCAGCAGGCGGCGCCCGTCCGCCGTCTCGTGGATGGCGTCGCCGACCACCAGGATGTGGCCGAACTCGTGATCGACATAGCCGCGCAGCATGTCGTCGTGGTTGCCCGGCGTCAGGATCACGCGGGTTCCCTTGCGGGCCTTGCGCAGAAGTTTCTGGATCACGTCGTTGTGGCTTTGTGGCCAATAGCGTGCCCGGCGCATCCGCCAGAAATCGATAACGTCGCCGACCAGATACATCGTGTCGCATTCGACCGACCGCAGGAAGTCTAGAAGCGGCTCCGCCTGACAGCCGCGTGTTCCGAGATGAATATCGGATATCCAAACGGTCCTATAGCGATGCTGCGATTCGCCGGTCATACCTGGGGGTCTCCGCCATTGCCATACGCCTTGCCGTTTCTTGTCTGGCATGGAGGTGCCAACGCTGCAAGTTATGTTTAGATGATATTTTGCGCGTTTTTCGGGGCATGGATGGTTCCGCACTTTGCCGTACCGATGAAGACACTATCGAAGGGGGTGGGCGAGCTGGTCTTCCCTGCGCCAGTATCCATGAAAACCGTATGGTTAATAACAAGAACAACTCAAGCAACCACCTTCCATCGCAAAAAATCAAGACCGATGACAAGGAAGACTATTTAACTTAACCTTATCAATTTTATCTTAGCGTTGACGATAGGGCGCTCTAAGCCTGTATGGGGAGACAACGTGCGCCTGTGAATGCCGTCTGAAGAAGAACAAGAACGCCATGGGAGGTTAGTTCATGACGGGAGTGACCGTTTCTGAAATCGAGGCTCGCAAACGGCCGATGACCCGCGAGGAAAAGCGGGTGATCCTGGCGTCGTCGGCGGGCACCATCTTCGAGTGGTATGAATTTTATCTTTATGGGGCCTTGGCTGCGGTCATCGGCGCGCAGTTCTTCTCTTCGTTCCCGGAAGCGACCCGCAACGTCTTCGCCCTTCTGGCCTTCGCGGCGGGTTTCCTGGTGCGGCCGTTCGGTGCCCTGGTGTTCGGCCGTCTCGGCGACATGGTCGGACGCAAATACACCTTCCTGATCACCATCATGATCATGGGTGTCTCGACCTTCCTGGTCGGGCTGCTGCCTAGCTACGAGTCCATCGGCTGGGTAGCACCAGTCCTGCTGATCGTCCTGCGCATGCTTCAGGGGCTGGCGCTGGGGGGAGAGTACGGCGGAGCGGTCGTCTATGTGGCGGAACACGCGCCCAATCACCGGCGCGGCTTCTACACGAGCTGGATTCAAACGACGGCGACGCTCGGGCTGCTGCTGTCCCTGGTCGTGATCCTCAGCGTGCGGACGATCCTGGGGGAAAGCGACTTCGCCGCCTGGGGCTGGCGCGTTCCCTTCATCCTGTCGATCGTGCTGCTGGCGATCTCGGTCTGGATACGGCTCCAGATGAACGAATCTCCCGCCTTCAAGAAGATGAAGGAGGAGGGCACGCACTCCAAGGCGCCGATTTCGGAAGCCTTCGCCAGTGGAAGAACGCCAAGATCGCCCTGCTGGCCCTGTTCGGCCTCGTCGCGGGGCAGGCGGTCGTCTGGTACACCGGGCAGTTCTACGCGCTGTTCTTCCTTCAGAACATCCTGCGGGTGGACCTGTTCACCGCCAACGTCCTGATCGCATGGTCGCTGATCCTGGGCACCGGCGGGTTCGTGGTTTTCGGCACTCTGTCGGACAAGATCGGGCGGAAGCCGATCATCCTGGCCGGCTGCCTGATCGCGGCTGTGTCGTACTTCCCCATCTTCAAGCTGATCACGGCGACCGCCAACCCGATGCTGCATCAGGCCCAGCAATCGACGCCGGTCACCGTTGTCGCCGATCCCAATGACTGCTCGTTCCAGTTCAATCCGACCGGCACGTCCAAGTTCACCAATTCGTGCGACATCGCCAAGGCGTTCCTGGCGCGCAACTCGGTCAACTACTCGATCGAGAACGGGCCGCCCGGCAGTGCGGCGGTGATCCGGGTCGGCGGTGCCGGCAGTGCGGAGTTCACCGCCTACGATGCGGCCAAGCTGAGCGGCGACGCGGCCAAGTCGACTCCGGCAAGCTTCAACAAGTCGGTCGGCGACGCGCTGGCCGCCGCCGGGTATCCGACAGCGGGCAATCCGGAGATCGTCAAGGTATCCGGTTTCTTCGACATCTTCCGCGCCCAGCCCTTCACGCTGGTCCTGGTCCTGACCTTCCTGGTGATCCTGGTCACCATGGTCTATGGACCGATCGCGGCGGCGCTGGTCGAACTGTTCCCGACCCGCATCCGCTATACCGGCATGTCGCTGCCCTACCATATCGGCAACGGCTGGTTCGGCGGGTTGATGCCGGCGACGGCCTTCGCCATGATCGCGCAGACCGGCGACATCTATTACGGGCTCTGGTATCCGATCGTCATCGCCGTCATGACGCTGGTGATCGGTGCCCTGCTGGTGCCGGAAACGAAGAACCGGGACATCTTCTCCGACGCCAAGCAGTAACTATCGCCGCTTCGTCATGACGAGGCCGCCGGGAGCGATCCCGGCGGCCTTCGTTTTTCTTTGGGTAAGCGTCTTCGGTTACAGCATTGTCACCGCCGCGTATGCGGAGTGTTAACCCGGCATTGCCAGACTGAGGACTTTGCGGTTTCAGGATTTGGGCATGTCGGAAGCCGGAATTTCGCCTGTTATGGATCGGCCCGCCACGGATGGCGTCGAGTGGCACAAGCTCGACCTGTGTCCAGGTTCCGACCGTCTTGTCATCGTGTTCTCCCACATCAACGAGAAGCCGGGACGCTTCTCGTTCTACGGGACGTTCCGGGATATCGCGGTCAACAAGCTGTTCGTGAACATTCCCGGCAATCGCTGGTACCAGGACGGCATTCCGGGCATCGGCGACGGGATCGAGGCCGCCGCCGACGGCATCCGCATCATCATGCAGGATGTAGCGCCGCGTTCCGTCATGTGCGTCGGCAACTCGATGGGCGCCTATGCGGCGCTGCTATTCGGGACACTGGTCAACGCCGACCATATCCTGGCGATCGGACCGGAAACCCTGCTGAAGCTGCCCGGCAGCCGGAGCCGCGCCTATATCGGCAACCGGCCGGACACGGGCTTCGACGACCTGCTGCCTTTCCTCAGCCTGCCTTCCGCCGGACGGAAGACCGACATCATCTTCGGCGAGTCCGACCTGATCGATGTCCACTGTGCCCGGCGCGTTGCTCATCTGGAGGGCGTCAATGTGCGGAGCCTGCGCGGCGTCGGGCATGAGGTGCCGGCCATGCTCCATCGCTTCGAAGCCTGGAAGCCGCTGATCGACGGCTATGTACGCGATGGCACGCTGCCCTCGGCACTGCCGCTGGAAGGCGGCCTGTTCAAGGCCGGGGATGCGGCGGATGCCCTGCTCGACGGACGGCGGCTGAAGGGGGAAGGAATGATGAAGGAGGCTCGGGCGCGGCTGCGCCACTGCCTCGTCCTCTACCCCGATGCCGATGCCGCCCATGACGACATCGGCCTGATCGACCAGCACGAAGGCGCCTTTATCAAGGCGGAGGCCGCTCATCGGCGGGCGCTGAGGCTGGCTCCCGACCGGGCAATCTACCATCTGCATCTCGGCATGGCGCTGGCCCGGCAGGGCAGGGACGAGGAGGCGGAGGCAACCCTGACCGCCGCCCTATCGGATGCCTCCGGCAGCGCTGTGGTCCACCACCAGCTGGGGCTGCTATACGCCGGGCAGGGGCGGCATGGCAGGGCGGAGGCGGCACAGCGGGCCGCTATCGCATCCGCCCCCCGCCACGCCCATTTCCACCATCATCTGGCGCTCGCCCTGGACGCCCAGGGCCGCTTCGAGGAAGGCTTGGCGGCCCACGCCGAGGCCCGTTCGCTGAACCCCCGCAATCCGGAACTCGCCCGCTGCCTGAGCGAGGCGGAACGGCGATCAGAAGCCGGCTGTCGGGGCCGCTGGGGCGAGGCCGGAGTCTTCGCTCAGTAGGAGGAAACGCCTTCGACTTTAGCACCATACCGGGTGTAGATCTGGATGGCGCGGCAGGTCATGCCGTCGTTCTCGACCACCACTTGGCCGGGCTGGCCGGCCAGCCGCATCCAGGCGATGTAGCGGGAAATCCTGTCGTTCGTCGTGTCGAGGATTTCGGTATAGTAAAGCTCCGTGACGCTGTCGGCGGCGATGCCGGCGCCCTGCAAGGCTCCGGCGGTGCGGTCGTTGCAGCGATGGTTGGTGAACTGGTCCAGACGCGCTTGATAGGCCGGGTCGGTCGCCGCCTGCTGCGGCGGGTTCAATCCGGCACAGGCCGTCAGCATCGCGGCGCCCGCCAGCAGGGGAGCCGCTTTCTTGAGGCCATGATTCATTGGCTTGGTCCTTGGATTTTCGGATCGTATGCTTTCGATATGGGTGTCGAGGCCGCCGGAATTGATTATCCGGGCGTGGTATGACCTGACGTCCCGAACCTCGGCGGAAGGGCACGGTGCCGCATCGACAGCGCGCGGCCGGCGGCGGTATGGAAACGCGCCTTTCAGTTGGGAAACTGCCGCCATGGACGATACCGCCAGCACGACCGACCGCTACACCAGCTTCGCCGGGATCGACTGCACCGCCAACAGCCTGCGTCTGGTGGAAGCGATCCGCCGGCACATCGACGACCCCGCCAAGACCAACAAGTTCTGGGAAGCCTTCAAGGTCAAGCTCACCCATGCGGAGCTGGAACCGGTCAAGCGCAAGGCCGACCAGCTTTGCCTGCTGTGCTCCCACGTCTGCTATCTCGATGAACTGTTCGAGGAACACGACGACAAGGAAGGGTTGGAGTTGCTGCGGGTGCTGGAGGTGGAGTGCTGCTGAGGGGGGCGGCGATCAGTCCCCGACGCCCTCGACCACTCCGTTCGGCAGGCCTGCTCCACCCGCTTCCTCCCCAGCCTGCGTGAACAGGTAGGGCACGAAGCTGCGGTGGTGTTCGTTGACCGTCAAATGGCTACCGATCGGGGGGAAGGCGCGTTGCTGGCAGTCGGCGCGCTCGCAGATGCGGCAGCTTACGCCGATCGGCACGGCGGCGTCGGCGTTGCTGGTGTCCAGCCCGGCCGAATAGACCACTTCCGACGCATAGGCCGCTTCGCAGCCGAGCCCGATGGCGAACTGGCGGGTCGGCTTCAGATAGGCCCCAGCGCGTTTGGTGACGCTGCGCGCGACGCAGATATAGGCGACGTTGTCCGGCATCCGGGCCAGCTGGACCAGGATCTTGCCCGGCTGGGCGAAGGCCTCGTGGACGTTCCACAGCGGGCAGGCGCCGCCGAAGCGGGCGAAGTGGAAGCGGGTGGCGCTGTGGCGCTTGGTGATGTTGCCGGCCATATCGACGCGGACGAAGTAGAACGGCACGCCGCGCGCTCCCGGCCGTTGCAGGGTGCTGAGCCGATGGCAGACCTGTTCGAAGCTGACGCCGAACCGGCTCTGCAACTGCTCGATATCGTGGCGGACGGCGCGGGCCTGGGTCGCGAAGGCGCGGTAGGGCATCACCAGCGCGCCGGCGAAATAGTTCGCCAGCCCGACGCGGCAGATGGATTTCGCGTCTTCGGTCGTGAAATTCGCTTGGCCGATTAGTTGCTCGATCGCGTCGCTTTGTCCCAGCAGCGCTATCTGATGCGCCAGATGGAAGGCGCGGCTTGGGCCGCTCAGCAGGGCCGACAGATACAGCGTGCCGCTGGCCTTATCGTAGATCCGCATCGCCGACTCGCCGTCGTGGTCGGCGATGATCTTGACGCGGACGTCGTGCCGGTCCTTCAGGTGCCGCATCAGGTCGACCTGCATGTCGGCGGGGCGGAAGCCTTCCTGTTCCGACAGCTTTTCCGCCGCTTCGTCCAGCGGGCCGACATAGTTGTTGGAGTAGTGGAAGTAGTCGCGCACCTCTTCATAGGGGAACTGCGGGCCGGCGAGCGCCTGACCGCGTTCCTGGCTCGACAGCGTTTCCGCCAGCGACTGCACTCGTTCCTGGAGCTTCTGGTAGGCGTGGTGGAGCACCAGCGTGCGGCGCGCCAGTTCGGGCGAGGCTGCGGTGGCGTTGCGAAGCTCGGCGGTGCCGGGGGCTCCGCCGGTGAACAGCGGGTCGGCCAGCGCTTCCCGCAGGTCGGAGACCAGCCGCGCTTCCTCGTCCTCGACGAACGTGGCAAGATCGATCTCGAAGATGCTGGCGATGCGCAGCAGCACCGGCAGCGTCAAAGGACGCTGGTTGTTTTCGATCTGGTTGAGGTAACTTGGCGACAGCTCGAGCTGCTTCGCCAGCGCGGCCTGGGTAAGGGCGCGCTGCTCGCGCAGGCGGCGCAGCTTGTAACCAAGAAACAGCTTCTTTTGCATACTCGTCTATGTCTAAAAATTCGCAAACTTTGCAAGCTGATTGTCCTTCCTGGCGAAGTAGTTTGCAAGTTCGCTCTTTTGTTAACTCACAAACGTTGCATGCCTGCCAAGGATGCAAATAAGGTGCGCTGCCGTTCTGGGAAGCCGATGACGGCTCTGGTGCGCGTGCGTTCAGGTGGCGGGTAGTACGGGGGAAACGACGGATCATGCAGGAAGTTCTTGCCAGGCTCGAACAGATGCGCGCCGCGGCGCGGGCCGGTGGCGGTGAGCGCCGGGTCGAAAGCCAGCATGCCAAGGGCAAGCTGACCGCACGCGAGCGGATCGAACTGCTGCTGGACGAAGGCTCATTCGAAGAATGGGACATGTTCGTCGAGCATCGTTGCGCCGATTTCGGCATGCACGAGCAAAAGGTCCCCGGCGATGGCGTCGTCACCGGCCATGGCACCGTCAACGGGCGTCTCGTCTTCGTCTTCTCGCAGGACTTCACCGTGTTCGGCGGCTCCCTGTCGGAAGCCCACGCGGAGAAGATCTGCAAGGTCATGGATCAGGCGCTGAAGGTCGGCGCCCCGGTGATCGGCCTGAACGACAGCGGCGGCGCCCGCATCCAGGAAGGCGTCGCCTCGCTCGGTGGCTATGCTGAGGTGTTCCAGCGCAACGTTATGGCATCCGGCGTCGTCCCGCAGATCTCGCTGATCATGGGTCCGTGCGCCGGCGGCGCCGTGTACTCTCCGGCCATGACCGACTTCATCTTCATGGTGAAGGACAGCTCCTACATGTTCGTGACCGGTCCGGACGTGGTCAAGACTGTGACCCACGAGATCGTCACCGCCGAGGAACTGGGCGGCGCCGTCACCCATACCGCGAAGTCCGGCGTCGCCGATCTGGCGTTCGAGAACGACGTGGAAGCGCTGCTCCAGACCCGGCGCTTCATCGACTTCCTGCCGCTGTCCAACCGCGAGAAGCCGCCGGTCCGGGTGACCGCCGATCCCGCCAACCGTGACGATTTCTCGCTCGACACGCTGGTCCCGGCCAACCCGAACAAGCCCTACGACATGAAGGAACTGATCCTGAAGGTCGTGGACGAATCGGACTTCTTCGAGATCCAGCCCGACTACGCCAAGAACATCCTGACCGGTTTCGCCCGCATCAACGGTGGTTCCGTCGGCATCGTGGCGAACCAGCCGATGGTGCTGGCCGGCTGCCTGGACATCCAGTCCGCGATCAAGGCCGCCCGCTTCGTCCGGTTCTGCGACGCCTTCAACATCCCGATAGTGACATTCGTCGACGTTCCGGGCTTTTTGCCGGGCACCTCGCAGGAATACAACGGCATCATCAAGCACGGCGCCAAGCTGCTGTTCGCCTATGCCGAGGCGACCGTTCCCAAGGTCACCGTCATCACCCGCAAGGCCTATGGCGGCGCTTACGACGTCATGGCGTCCAAGCACCTGCGCGGCGACGTCAACTATGCGTGGCCGACCGCCGAGATCGCGGTCATGGGGCCGAAGGGCGCCGTGGAGATCATCTTCCGCGCCGACATCGGCGATCCGGAGAAGATCGAGCAGCGCACCGAGGAATACCGTCAGAAGTTCGCGACTCCGTTCGTCGCCGGCAGCCGCGGCTATATCGACGATGTCATTATGCCCCATGGGACCCGGCGCCGCGTCTCCAGGGCTCTCGCCATGCTGAAGAACAAGCAGCTCGAGAATCCCTGGAAGAAGCACGACAACCTCCCGCTCTGAAGGCGCCGCCACCATGTTTACAAAGATCCTGATCGCCAACCGTGGTGAAATCGCCTGCCGCGTCATCAAGACGGCGCGGCGCATGGGCATCAAGACGGTCGCCGTCTATTCCGAAGCCGACGCCAACGCGCTGCATGCGGAAATGGCCGACGAAAAGGTGCTGATCGGTCCCGGCCCTTCCGCCCAGAGCTATCTGGTCGCCGACCGCATCATCGAAGCCTGCAAGCGCACCGGCGCCCAGGCGGTCCATCCCGGCTACGGCTTCCTGTCGGAAAAGGCCGATTTCTGCGAAGCGCTGAAGGCCAACGGTATCGTCTTCATCGGTCCCGACGTCCGCGCCATCGGCGCGATGGGCGACAAGATCGAGTCGAAGAAGCTGGCGCGCGATGCCGGCGTCAATACCGTTCCCGGCTATCTCGGCGTCATCGCCGACGAGGACGAGGCCGCCCGGATCGCCAGCGGCATCGGCTATCCGGTGATGATCAAGGCGTCGGCCGGCGGCGGCGGCAAGGGCATGCGAGTTGCCTGGAACGACGAGCAGGCCCGCGAAGGCTTCCGTTCCGCCAGCAACGAGGCGCGCTCCAGCTTTGCCGACGACCGCGTCTTCGTCGAGAAGTACATCGAGCAGCCCCGCCATATCGAAATCCAGGTGCTGGGCGACAGCTTCGGCAATGTGCTGTACCTGGGCGAGCGTGAATGCTCGATCCAGCGCCGCCACCAGAAGGTGATCGAGGAGGCGCCGAGCCCCTTCATCGACCCCGAGACCCGCAAGGCGATGGGCGAGCAGGCCGTGGCCCTGTCCAAGGCGGTGGAATACAAGTCGGCCGGCACGGTCGAGTTCATCGTCGATGCCAACCGGAACTTCTACTTCCTGGAAATGAACACCCGGCTCCAGGTCGAGCATCCGGTGACCGAAATGGTCGTCGGGCTGGATCTGGTCGAGCAGATGATCCGCGTCGCCGCCGGCGAGAAGCTGAAGTTCCAGCAGAGCGACATCGAGCTGAACGGCTGGTCGATCGAGGCGCGCGTCTACGCCGAAGACCCGACCCGCGGCTTCCTGCCCTCCACCGGCCGCCTGACCCGCTACATCCCGCCGGCCGAGGACGAGCATACCCGTGTCGATACCGGCGTCTATGACGGCGGCGAGATCAGCATGTTCTACGACCCGATGATCGCCAAGCTGGTCAGCCGGGGCGCCGACCGCAACAGCGCCATCCACCACATGCGGGAAGCGCTGGACAAGTTCCAGATCCGGGGCGTCGCGCACAACATCAGCTTCCTGTCGGCGCTGATGAACCACTCGCGCTTCGTCGAAGGCCGCCTGACGACCAACTTCATCGCCGAGGAATTCCCCGACGGCTTCCATGGCCTGTCGCTCGACACCGACACCAACGAGCGCCTGATGGCGGTGGCTGCCGCCATCCAGCTTCAGGTCGAGCAGCGGGCCGGCACGATCAGCGGCCAGCAGGCCGGCGGCCGTCACAAGGTGGCGCGCGACTGGGTCGTGCGGACCGAGCGGACCAACCATCCCTGCACGGTCGAGGCGGTTGACGACGGCTACGACGTGGTGTTCGGCGGCAAACGCTTCGAGGTTCGCAGTTCGTGGGAGATCGGCCAGCCGCTGTGGAACGGCACGGTCAACTACCGTCCGCTGTCGATCCAGCTCGACCGCCTCGGGACCGGCTATCGCCTGATCCATGCCGGCGCCGAGATGAAGGCGCAGGTCCTTACCCCGCGCGCCGCCCAGCTGGCCGACCTGATGCCGGTCAAGCTGCCGCCCGACATGTCCAAGTTCCTGCTCTCCCCGATGCCGGGCCTGCTTGCCCGCGTCGCGGTCGAAGTGGGGCAGGAGATCAAGGCGGGCCAGGAACTGGC
>DASQKT010000080.1:0-2018 GCA_035630415.1 Skermanella sp. | reverse complement strand
GTCCATCGACCAGTTCGACAAACCGCTCATCGAGGAACTGTTCTACCACGCGAACTGGATCAGCAAGGCGAAGGGCCACAGCATCAGCCATCTGCGCGGCAAGCTGCTGGCGAACCTGTTCTACGAAGCCTCGACCCGGACATCGTCCAGCTTCTTCGCCGCCATGAGCCGGCTCGGCGGGCGGGTGCTGCCGATCAACGACGTGACCTTCTCCAGCGTCTCCAAGGGCGAGATCCTGGAAGACACGATCCGGACGCTGGCCTGCTACACCGACATCATCGTGCTGCGCCATCCGGAAAAGGGCGCCGCCGAGCGCGCGGCCGCCGTGTCGCCGGTGCCGATCGTCAATGCCGGCGACGGCGTCGGCGAGCACCCGACCCAGGCGCTGCTCGACCTGTACACCATCATGGCCGAACAGGGCGGCATCGACGGGCGGACCGTCACCATGATGGGCGACCTGAAGCACGGCAGGACCGTCCACAGCCTCGCCCGCCTGCTGCGGCTGTACGACGTCAAGATCAACTTCGTCTCGCCGGCCGAACTGCGGATGCCCGCCGACTTGGTCCACCCGGCGGACCGGCAGGTCGAGACGCTGGACGAAGTGCTGACCGGGACGGACGTGCTGTACGTGACCAGGGTCCAGAAGGAGCGCTTCGAGGCGACCGGCGACTACGACTACGGGTTGACGCTGGACCATATGTCGCGGGCCAAGCCGACCATGTCGGTGATGCACCCGCTGCCGCGCGTCAACGAGATCCCGCTGGAGCTGGATGCCGACCCGCGCGCCGCCTATTTCCGCCAGATGCAGAACGGGCTGTTCGTCCGCATGGCGCTGCTGATGTATCTGCTGGGCTGATATCCAGGTTTACGATGCCGGCGGCGGACGGCGCTTCCGCCGCCGCACGTAGCGGTCGAACGGGCCGAACCAGCCCGGCTTGCGGCGGCGCATCCTGACGAACAGGCGGCGCGCGTCGGCCGAGTTGCGCAGCAGGATGACGACGCCGACCAGGGCTACCGGCAGGCCGAAGGGTCCCGGCAGCGGAGCGATCAGGATACCGGCTGCGACGATGGTCCAGCCCATGCCGATCAGGGCAAGCTGGCGGATGCGGCCGATGGACAGGGTGGATGCCGCGGAAGCGGGGCGCCGTTTCATGGCTGGCAAGCGTCCAACTGTTGAATTGGCGGACAGATCGCCAACCAATATGGCGGGGCAATATGGCGGGGCCAAGGCGCCCTAGGCAGGGTGGTTCAATGCAAGGTCCTGCTCATGTCGGGGGATGAGACAACCAGCCCTTCCGGCGCCATCCTGTCCGGTAGCGGCAGGTCGAACCGGATCATCACCTCGTTCAGCACGGCCCGGTCGGGACGCCAGCGGAACTCCCGGTCCAGCCGTCCGCGCGCTCGATGGGCAAAACCGGTCAGCGACTGCCTGTCCCGTGCGGCGGCCGCAACGGAGGAGCGCCGGTCGGCGCAGCTTTCCAGCATCAGGCGGATCATCAGGTCGCGCTTGGAAACATCGACGAAACCATCGGCGTCGAAATAGACCTTGGTGAAGGCGACGTCGGACACGGTGCGCCGCAGATCGGGCGCTTCCACCACCACGACCGAAACCATTTCGACGCACCGGCCGGCTAGGCCGGTTATCGGGGCGATCCGGTCATCGGCGCGGTCGAAGTCCCTGTGCGACAGTTCGACCAGATCGCCCGATGTCTGCCGGATCAAATAACGGCGCCCCACCACCATGGTAGTCTCCCGATCAAAAGAACCACCCGCACTGGCATTGCTGTTCCCGGACAGAATAACAGGAATGGAGCGTGCCCGCGAAGATGTTTCCAGCGACAAATCAGAGGGAGGGGGCGGGCTCGGACTCGGCCGGTTCGACCCGGACATAATTGGTGGGATCAGCGCGCGGCGCCTGGATCGGGTCAGCCTGCCGCACGATGCCTTTAGTCAGGAGCAAACTGCCGTTGACGCGGGTTTCCCCCGTCACGACGACCGCGAAGGCGGCACGCGCGCGG
>DASQKT010000079.1:0-7668 GCA_035630415.1 Skermanella sp. | reverse complement strand
CGCGATCAGCAGGGCACCGATCACGGCGCCGGCGAGGGAGCCCCAGCCGCCTATGGTGACGGCGATATAGGCTTTCAGGATCAGGCCGCTGCCGGCCGACGGCGTCACGAAGAACTGGTTGGACAGCAGCAGTCCGGCGGCGCCCGCCAAGGCGGCTCCCAGCGCGAAGGTGAATGCTATCATGCGCGTCACGGGAATGCCGCAGGCGCGAGCCATGCCGGGGTCCTGCGCCGTCGCCCGCAAGCGGCGGCCGAACTGGGTATGGGCGAATAGCCAGTATTGGCCCGCGATCAGCAAGGCGGCGGTCGCGATGACGGCAAGCGACTGTCCTGGCACCTGAAGGCCGGCCACGGTGAACGCGCCGCTTCCGAACAGGGGCGGCGCTGCCTTCGGCTCCGGCCCGAACAGCACGGTGGCACCGTTCTGGAGGATGATGCCGACGGCGATGGTGCTGATGAAGACGCTGACCGGCGGACGGTTGCGGAGCGGCAGATAGGCGGTGGCGGAGACGGCGAGCCCCAGCAGCGCCATCAGGCCCATCACCAGCGGCAGCAGGACGAAGCCGGGTGCGGGGATGAAGCCCGCCAAGGCGACGGCCAGGAAGCCGCCCGCCATGACAAGGTCGCCCTGGGCGAAGTTGACGGCTCCCGTGGCGTTCAGCACCAGCACGAAACCCAGCGCCACCAGCGCATAGGCGGCGCCGAGCGCCACGCCGTTGACCAACAGTTGCGCCAGGATCATTGGCCGGCGACGGCCTCGTACCGCTTGGTGATGGCGGGGACGCGGCTGGCGCCGTCGTAGCAGACGATGGAGGCGGAGTGCGCCATGTTGCCCTTGCCATCGGACCGGTAGGTCATGGCCAGCCCCTTGTAGGTCGCATGCGAGAGCACGTCGCGGATTTCTTCCGGTGTCGTCGCCCCCTTGGCCGCCGCGTCGAGCACCATGGCGATGCCGTCGTACTGGCCGAGCGCGAAGGCGTCGGGTTCGGTGTTGAAGCTGTTCCTGTAGTCGGCGGTGAACTTCTCAAGCTCGGGCGTGCCGCCGGATACCGGGGAGGCGGAGGTCTCGGCGCAGACGCCCTTCAACTCGGCCGGTTCCAGCAGAGCGGCGGTGGAGGGCTGGTGCATCGCGGAGCCGGCGACGATCGGGATACCGGCGGCGGAGGATGCCGCCTGCCGGACGAACAGCGCGGTCGGGCCGGAATGCAGGTGAAGGACGAGGACGTCGGGGTTGGCGGCCATCGCCTTGGTCAGGACCGGCAGCATGTCGCGGATGCCGGGATCGACCCCTTCCTCGAACACCGGCTCGACCCCCAGCTTGGCGAAGGCGTCGCGCAGGTGCGCCTGTCCGCTCTGGCCGTAGGCGGTGGTCTGGTAGATCACCGCCGGCCGGCGCTTGCCCAGGTCTTCCACCACGTAGCGGGCATGGGCCGTCTTGGTGACGCCGTCGCCGGGGAAGAAGCGGAAGACCCAGGGATTGCCGCGCTCGGTGATAGATGCGGTGCCGGAAACCGTTACCAGCGGAATGCCGTATTCGTCGGCCAGCGGCAGCATGGCGAGCATCTGGGTGCCCAGCATGCTGGCGGCGACCGCCAGCGGCTTGCTTCGGCCCGATGCCCGCTCCAGCGCCGTAACGGCGCCTTCCGGCGAGGTGCCGGTGTCGATCACTTCAGCACGGGCCTGAAGCGACTTGTCGGCATGGCGGATCGCCAGGACGGCGCCGTTCCGCTGGCTGGTGCCTTCCAGTGCCAGGAAGCCGGTCACGGGAACCAGGACCGGGATATCGATTTCGTCCGCAAACGCCGGCGCGGCTTGGCTGATGGTTGCCGCCAGCGTTGCGGTCAAGAAGGTCTTTTTCCACGGCGGCATATGGCGGTTCCTCGTCCTCGACGCTTACATCATTCAGCGCGAAGGAGAACCGGTGAGCTGCCTGGAGGATCACGCGGGCTCCCTTCGCTGGCACGATCCAGATCAGGTTCTATGGGTATGATCTCAGCGGGAGCGGAAATATCGCCGCCCCTGCACCCCAGCCTTGACCCGCAGACAGTGGCAGGCGGCCTCACTTCCTGTCAAGAGCGGCGAAAATCGTCCGCAAATCTGGCAATCAGATCACAGTTGTATTGCTATTGACCTAGATCATTGCCAGTGCAATCGGTAGCCCGGATGGTCGCAGCCCACAACTGAGAGGACATTTTCATGACGGGTAGCGGCACGGCCGGAATAAAGGGCCAACCCCATGCGGTGTCGCTCGAACTTGAGCTTTGGCGGATCGATGCCGCAACGCAGCATTCTCTGTTCCAGCTCGGCCCGCACGTCAATGCCGACCTCGACAATATTTTGAACGATTTCTATTCGTTTCTTGGAGGCTTTCCAGAAACCGCCGAACTGATCGCGGCGGAGGGGATGGTTTCCCGCCTGATCTGCGCCCAGCAGAACCACTGGCACAAGCTGTTCTCCGACGGGATCGACGACGCCTATGTCGAGCGGGTCCAGCGGATCGGCGCCGCCCATCACCGCGTCGGGCTGAAGCCCCGTTTCTACCTGTCGGCCTATTCCTTCATCATGGAGCGGCTGGTGCGGTCGGTGATCGAGCGCAACCGCTGGAGCCGGCAGTCCGCCGCCGATCAGGCTGGGACGCTGATCCGCACTCTCCTGATGGAAGCCGAGCTTGCACTGTCCGTCTATACCGACACCAAGACCGAACAGCAGGTGACCGACGAACTGCTGGACCTTGCCGACACCTTCGAACAGGAACTGGACGACGCGGTCCAGCTTGTCCGCCGCAAGGCGCAGGCGATGGAATCCGCGTCGGACGAAGTTCTGGGTGCCGCACAGCGGGTCAGCGAGGACGGCGACCATGTCGCCGCCGCGTCGCACGAGGCCGATGCCAACGCGCAGACCATCGCGGCGGCGGCTCAGGAGCTTTCGGCCTCCATCGCGGAGATTTCGTCCCAGGTGGACCGCTCGACCGGGGCGGCGCAGGACGCGACGTCCAGGTCCCAGGCGGCGCGCGGCATCGCCGAGAACCTGAACGACGTTTCGGACCGGATCGGTTCGATTGCGACGCTGATCGAGAAGATCGCCAAGGAAACCCGCCTGCTGGCGCTCAACGCCAGCATCGAGGCGGCGCGGGCCGGCGAAGCCGGCAAGGGCTTTTCCGTCGTCGCCAACGAGGTCAAGCAGCTTGCCGACCAGACCAACAACGCCACCGGCAATATCCGGAGCGAGATCCTGTCGATGCAGCAGGCGATCGGGGAAACGGTTTCGGCCATTTCCGACGTCGCCGGGCGGGTCGAGATGGTCAACGAGACGATCGGCGCGATAGCGGCGGCCGTGGTCGAGCAGGACGCCGTCACCCGTGACATCGCCCAGTCGGTCAGCCAGACCGCCGACAGCGTCCGGCTGGTCCATGAGCGGATCGGCAGCGTCGCGACGCAGGCGGGCGTGACGACGAAGGTTTCGACCCAGCTTCGCCACAACACGTCGGAACTGGTCGAACAGGTGGTCAATATCGAGAAGCGGGTGATCGCCAGCCTGCGCAACTCCCGCTTCGCCGAGCGGCGGCGGGCGTCGAGGGTGGCGCTCGACCTGCGGGTGGAGTGTATCGTCGGCGGCGCCCGGTGTCCCGCCGTCATCGAAAACATCTCCAGCGGCGGCGCCCAGGTTCGGCTGGACAGCGGGACGATCCCGAAAGGCACGCGGCTGACGCTGATCCTTCCGGATATCGGCACGATCCACGCCGAAGTCGCCAATGCGGAGGGGGAGGTCATCCACGCCCACTTCCTTGAACTGCCGGCCGAAGTCACGGCGGTCCTGGCCCGCGCGCTGGACCGCTGGCACAGCGGCGACGACGCGCTGATCTCGACGGTCCAGGCGGCGGCGCGGCAGATATCGGGATTGCTGGACGATACGATCGACAGTGGCGGCATCAGTGCCGAGGCGATCTTCTCGACCGCCTATCAACCCATCGCCGAGTCCGATCCGCAGCAATACCTGACTGCCTATACGGACTTGTTCGACCGGCTGCTGCCACCCATTCAGGAAGCGGTGCTCCAGAAGGAATCACGGATCGATTTCTGCGCAGCGGTGGACCGCAACGGCTATCTGCCGACCCACAACATGAAATACTCGTTGCCGCAGCGGCCGGGCGACACCGCCTGGAACGTCGCCAACTGCCGCAACCGGCGGATCTTCGACGACTTCACCGGCATCGCGGCGGCCCGCAGCCGGGCTCCGGCGCTGGTCCAGACCTACCGCCGCGACATGGGCGGCGGCAAGTTCCTGCTGATGAAGGACGTCAGCGCGCCGGTCCTGGTTCATGGGCGTCACTGGGGCGCGCTGCGGCTGGGCTGCCGGCCGACCTGAGGCGGGCGGTGAGGCGGGTGCGGGTTTCGGGGTCGATGAAGGCGGCGTCCAGGCTGGCGGCGGTGGCGCTGGCCAGATCCTCGTCGGACCAGCCGAAATGCCGTTTCGCCACGTCGTATTCGTGGCCGATCGAGGTCGCGAAGTAGGGCGGGTCGTCGCTGTTGAGGGTGACGGCGCAACCGGCGGCGCGCAGCCGGTTGAGCGGATGGGCGGCGTAGTCGGGATAGACCGCCGTGCGGATGTTGCTGGTCGGGCAGACTTCCAGCACGATGCCTTCCCCGGCGATGCGGCTGACCAGGGCGGGGTCTTCGATGGCTCGGACGCCGTGGCCGATCCGGCTGACCGGCAGGTTGTCCAGCGCGTCGCGGATGCTTTCCGGGCCGGCGGCTTCGCCTGCGTGGACAGTGCAGGCGAGGCCGGCCTCGTTGTGGGCAATCGCGAAGACTGGGGCGAAATCGGCGGCTGACAGGTGGTTTTCGTCGCCGCCCATGCCGAAGCCGGTCAAGACAGGATGACGGTGGCGGGCACAGGCTTTCGCCACCTCCAGCCCGCGCTCGACGCCGAAATGGCGGACGCAGGTGACGATCACGCGGGCTTCGATGCCGAAATCGGCTTTGGCGTCCTCGATCCCTTGGACGATGCCGTCCAGGTGCCCCTGGAAAGAGAGGCCGGCCTGCGCCGCGTGATCGGGCGACGACATGACCTCGACATAGACGGCGCCCTCGGCGGCGCAGCGGCGGAGATAGTCGTATGTTACGTCGCGATAATCGCGGTCGGTCCGGATGACGGCGGCGGCATCGTCGTAGACCTTCAGGAAATGCAGGAAGTCGTCCCAGGCGAACTCGCCCTGCCGGTCGAACAGATCGGGCGGCAGCGTCATCCCATGCCGGGCCGCCAGCTTGCGCACCAGTTCCGGCGTCGCGGTGCCTTCCAGGTGGACGTGCAACTCGGCCTTGGGGATGGCGGCGGCGGATAGGGTCATGGCATCGTGGCCTTTGCGGTCGCATCCGTGACGGGCTGGGGTTGGCGGCGCGTCTCCCGGTGGAGAATATAGAGGCCGCTGGCCGACACGATCAGGGCGCCAGTGATGATCGGCGGGGTGGGGAAGTCGGCGAAGACCAGATAGCCGAACAGGACGGCCCAGATCATCGCCGTGTACTCGAACGGCGCGAGGGTCGCGGCGGGGGCGGAGCGGAACGCCTGGGTCATCAGGATCTGGGCGCAGCCGCCCAGCAGGCCGACGCAGATCAGCAGGACGAGGCCGGAAGCGTCGGGCGTCTTCCAGTCCGGCAGCATCCCGATCAGGCCAACGCCAAGTCCCGTCAGGGTGAAGTAGAAGACGATCGCGGCGTTGGTTTCCGTCCGGCTGAGCTTCCGCACGAAGATCATGGCGAAGGCGTAGAAGACGGCGCCGAGCAGCGGGATCAGGGCAATCGCGGAGAACACCCCCGCACCCGGCTGGATCATGACGACGACGCCGAGGAAGCCGACGCCGACGGCGCTCCAGCGCCGCCAGCCCACCGGCTCGCCCAGCATCGGGCCGGACAAGGCCGTCAGGAAGAGCGGGCCGGCGAAGTGGATCGCGTAGACGTCGGCCAGCGGCATGTACTTGTACGAATAGAAGAAGCACAGCAGTGCTGCGGTCCCGATCAGGGAGCGCAGGACATGGCCGCCGGGCCGGGCGGTCCGGATCGCCCGGACGCCGCCCGAGCGCATGACCAGGATGCCGATCGGCAGAAGCGCCAGGGCCGAGCGGAAGAAGACGATCTGGAAGGTGCCGTAGTCGGCGGACAGCAGCTTTATCAGCACGTCCATGACCGAGAACAGGACCAGGGCGGACACCAGGAAACCGATGCCGCGAAGACTTTCCGATTGTGAAGGCACTATGGTAACTGGAACTCAGTGAGCGAGGCGGCGAGCCACGGGGGAAGTTGGGGCGGGAGCGGAATCGGTAATGGTGAAGGCGGCGCGGACCGCGTCGGCGGCGGCTTCCGCCTCGTCCTCGCTGCGGGCATGGACGATTGCGAGGGGGTGGCCCTGGGTGTCGGAGCCGAGGCCGGCGACGGCGGACAGGCCGACCGCGGGGTCGATCGGGTCCTGGACACGGGAGCGCCCGCCGCCCAGCGCCACGACGGCGACGCCAAGCGCGCGGTTATCGATGGCGGCGACGGCGCCGGACGCGTCGGCGTGGACTTCGCGCATGACCGGAGCGGATGCTAGGTAGCGGCCGGGGTTCTCCATCAGGTCGGCCGGGCCGCCAAGCGCCGTGACCATGCGGCCGAAGCGCTCGGCGGCGGCTCCGCTGGAGATCGCTTCATCGAAGCGGGCTCGGGCGGTCGTCATGTCGGGGCAGAGGCCGCCGAGGACCAGCAGTTCGGCGCTGAGGGCTGCGGTGACCTCGTAGAGGCGCGGATCGTGGCCGGCGCCGGTCAGGAAGTCGATCGATTCGCGGACTTCCAACGCATTGCCGGCGGTACGGCCCAGCACTTCGTTCATGTCGGTCAGCAATGCCACGGTCGGCATTCCGGCACCCGTCGCGACCGTGACGATGCTTTCGGCCAGGGCCACGGCGTCATCGAACTTCGCCATGAAGGCGCCGGAGCCGAACTTGACGTCCATCACCAGCGCATCCAGGCCGGCGGCCAGCTTCTTTGACAGGATGGAGGCCGTGATCAGATCGAGCGACTCGACCGTCGCGGTGATGTCGCGGACGGCGTAGACGCGCTTGTCGGCAGGGGCGAAGGCGTCGGTGGCGCCGATGATGGCGCAGCCGACATCGCGGATCACCCGCTCCAGCGCCGGGCGGTCGGGGAGAGAGTTGTAGCCGGGAATGCTGTCGAGCTTGTCCAGCGTGCCGCCGGTATGGCCGAGGCCACGGCCCGAGATCATCGGCACGAAGCCGCCGCATGCAGCTACCGCCGGGGCCAGGATCAGGCTGACCTTGTCGCCCACTCCCCCGGTCGAATGCTTGTCGAGGATGGGGCCGGGGAGGTTCAGCGGCTTCCAGTCCAGGACGGTGCCGGAACGGGTCATGGCGAGCGTCAGGGCGACCCGCTCGTCCAGGTCCATGCCGCGAAAGAGCACCGCCATGCAGAAGGCGGCGATCTGGCCCTCCGTCACGGTATCAGACGTGACGCCCTGGATGAAGCGCTGGATCTGCGCCTCGTTGAGCCGGCCGCCGTCGCGTTTGACCCGGATGATTTCCTGGGGGAGCATGGTTCTGGTCGCTCTTCTTGATTGGGTTCAGTAACCGCCGGACGGCTTCTGGCCAGTCGTATTCTGACCCAGATCGGCCAGCAGCGCA
>DASQKT010000078.1:0-4027 GCA_035630415.1 Skermanella sp. | reverse complement strand
CTTGAGCGTCTCAAGCGATGTGCGATCCATCAGATTGAGGCTGTTGCCGAGATGTAGCACGGCGCCGATGACAAAGGGTTCGTCACCCGCTGCTTTGCAATGAGCGGATGCCCACTCGTATCCTCGGATGGGATCGGCTTCCCAGAAGTAGATGCCTTTGCCGAGCCAATCCCAGGGATTGTCACTGGGCTTAAGATGCGGTTTGTCGCCCCGCAAAATGGCCTCCCCTACATTCCTGCGGCATCCGTGATAGCCCAGGGTGTAAGGGTTCGATAAGGTCGTCATCGTTTACCGGTAATGCTCGCCCGGTTCACCATTTTCCGTGTAGACGCCTTCCTCAATGAGCATGCGCCGGGCATATCCTGGCTCTTTCTCGGCGCGCTCGTTGGCTCGCTCGATGGCTTCCAGGATGGCTTTCTGCTGCTGCTCGGTCATCGTTGGTCCCCTGGCGAACATCATGCTGGCACCCTCCTATTAAGCACCATACAAGAGCCTGCACAACCCCTTTATAGCGCTTTCGGGGTAGATGATCATCCGATGGAGCGCTACCTTCAAGACCCTTTCTTTACCTGGGCGCCGTGAAGCGCAACGCCAGAGCCATCAAGGGTTTGGCCGCCGCGTCGATAGCGCGGCGGAACGGCGAAACCCAGGTCTGGCTCATGTGGTGGATGCCGTAGGAGCGCGACGTATCGGGATCGACGGCGACCTTGCCGTCGATCTCCGCCGGCGTTCCGGGTTCAAAATACCAGAAGGGGCAGATGCGGGTGTCGGGGTCGGTCTCGACGCCACTTTTCTGTACGCTCAGGGTGAACAGGCGCGGGCCGGTGCTGGTCGCGACGAACAGGGCGTCGGCGTCGATCAGGAAATCGAGAAGGCGGCGCTGCGGCTTCGCATGGTTCGCCTTGAGGCCGTCGAAGATGACGGGCCACAGCGCATGTCCGGGCCGGCTGCCGACGATGGCGTTGTTGTAGCCGAGCGTGCGCGACAGCATCAGCGAACATCCTTCCACCAACGTATCGATCGGCTTCAGGCTCTCGATATCGGCATCGGCATAGATGCCGCCCATGGTGTTCAGGATGAAGTAGCGGACGGCGTCGATGCGCTGGATGTTGAAGGGATAGCCGTCATAGACCGGCAGGAACCACGGGTAGTTTTCCACCATGAAGGTGCGCATGGTGGTCTCGTTCCACAGGTGGAACGACCAGTCCGGATGGTTGGCGCGCCAGCCCTCGCTGAAGCGCCGGAACTTGTCCGGCATCTGCGCTTCGCCCTGGTACCAGATCTGGTGAAGGATGCGCGGGATGCCGGTGGAAGATGGGGCGGAGGCTGTCATGAATAGCTGGCCCCGCCGTCCACCAGCACGACGCGGCCGGTGAAGAAGTCGCATTCGACGATGAAGCGGAGCGCCGCCCAGATCTCCTCCGGCCTTCCCATCCGGCCAAGCGGGACATCGGCGATCATTTCGGTGCGGGCGGCAGCCGCGAGACCCGCCGCCATCGGCGTATCGATCAGGCCGGGAGCGATGCCGCCGACGCGGATGCCGTGCTGCGCCAGTTCCAGCGCCCAGGTGCGGGTGGCGGCGTCGAGGCCGGCCTTGGCGGCGGCGTAGTTGCCCTGGCCGGGGTTGCCGGCCCCGGTGATGGACGAGATGTTGACGACCAGCCCCGGATTGACGCCGTTCTCCAGCATCAGCGTCACGACCTCCCGCGCCATCACATAGGCGCCGGTCAGGTTGGTGTCGATCACCGACTTCCACTGGGCGCTGGGCATCTTGCGGACGAAGCCGTCGTCCTCGCGGAGCGCCAGCAGGCCGTCGCGGAGGATGCCGGCATTGTTGACCAGCAGGTTGGGCGTCCCGAGACGCTGCACCGTTTCGGCAAGGAAGCCCCGGACGGAGGCTTCCTGGGTGACGTCGAGCGGCGCGGTTTCGATCCGGCCGGGGAGTCCGCGCGCTTCCGCCGCCAGCGTCGCCAAGCCGTCGGCCTGGATGTCGCCGGCCATGACCCTGGCCCCGGCTCGCGCCAGTTCCAGGGCGAAGCAGCGGCCCAAGCCCTGGGCGGCACCCGTCACGATGGCGGTCACACTATCGATGCGCATGCTTCTATCAGCCTCTCGTTACGCTTGGTTGCCGGGTACAGGTACAGGGGGCTTGCGGGACCGCCGCAATGCTTCCTTTTCCTCGGGCGTCAGGCTGAGCAGGTGGATATAGGCCTGCGCTACCTTGGTGGCCCGGCCCGGCGAAGCTTCCCGCCCGCGCAGCAGGGCGGCCTGGGCCGCGACGGTCGGAGCTTCCAGGAATTCCCGCAGGCGCAGCGCCGTCTTGAACACCCGCTCGATGCGCGCATGGATGCGCATCGCCACCAGCGAGTGGCCGCCAAGCTCGAAGAAGTCGTCCTCGACCCCGACTTCGGTCGAGCCGAAGGCTTCGGCCCAGAGGCGCGATACCGCGTCTTCCACCGGATCGCGCGGAGCGATGCGGGAGGTCGTCACCTCGATTACCGCCTGGGACAGCGCCTTGCGGTCGATCTTCCGGTTGGGCGTCAGCGGCAGTTCGGCCAGCAGGCGCCAGACGGTCGGCACCATGTAGCCGGGCAGGCGGGTGAGCGCCTGTTCGCGAAGTGCTGGGACCTGGGGCTCTGGCTGACCGGGGTGGGGAACCAGATTGGCGACCAGACGGGGTTCGCCCTGGCCGTCATGTCCGATCACGACGGCGGCTTCGGCAATGCCGGGAAGGTCGCGGAGGACCGCTTCGATCTCGCCAAGCTCGATCCGGAAGCCCCGGATCTTGGCCTGATTGTCCAGCCGCCCCAGGATGTCGAAACCGCCGTCGGGACGGCGCACCGCCTTGTCGCCGGTCAGGTACAGCCGGTCGCCGGCAAGGCCGGTGAACCGGTTGGGTGGGAAGCGGTCCGCCGTCAGGTCGGGCCGTTCCCAATAGCCCTGCGCCAGACCGGAACCGCCGATGGCGAGTTCGCCCGGCGCATCCGCCGGGGCCGGGCGTCCGAACGCGTCGATTACCGCCAGCCATGTGTTGCGGACGGGTTGGCCCACGACGCTGGCGTCGTCGGCGAGTTCGATCGGGCGCGCGGCGGACCAGATCGTCGTCTCGGTCGGGCCGTAGACGTTCCACAGGCGGATGCCCCTGGCGAGCAGGGCCGAAGCCAGATCGGCGGGAACCGCCTCGCCGCCGCACCAGCCGGCGAAGCCGGGCGGTGGGGTCCAGTTGGCGGCGAGCAGGAGCCGCCATGTCGCTGGCGTCGCCTGTAGCACGGTGCCTTCATGCTGGGCGATCAGTTTAGACAGCGCGTCGCCGTCCACTGCCGTCGCGGTGTTGGACAGGATCAGCGTGGCGCCGGCGCAGAGCGGCAGGAACAGTTCCAATGCTGCGATATCGAACGACAGGGTCGTGACCGCCACCAGCCGGTCGGTGGAGGACAATCTGGGCCGTTCCAGGAAGCTGTCCACGACGTTGGCGAGATTCCGGCGCGTGATGGCGACGCCCTTCGGCCTGCCGGTCGAGCCGGAGGTGAAGATGACGTAGGCGAGGCGGTCGGCCTCTTGCCCGTCGGTCGGGACGGCTTCGTCGGCGCCGGCAAGCAGGTCTTCGAGCGCCAGAACGTTGGGAGCGCCCGGCGGGACATGGGCTGTCAGATCGCGGTTCGCGATGATGGCGGCGGGCTTGCCGTCCTCGACCATCAGGGCCAGCCGTTCCGCCGGGAAGGCTGGGTCGAGCGGGATATAGGCGGCGCCCGCGAGATGGACGCCGACAAGGGCCGGCAGCAGGTCGGCGCCGCGCTCCAGGAACAGGCCGACGCGGTCGCCGGCGGCGATGCCGCGCGCCGCCAGTCCGGCAGCGATGCGGCGGGCGCGGGACGCCAACTCGCCATAGCTCAGGCTGCTGTCGGCGGCGATCACGGCGGTGCGGTCGGGATCGGTCGCGGCGCGGTCGAGGATACGCCGGTGGACGGGAGCACCGATCGGGCCGAAGCTGCCGGAAACGGCGCTAGCCGTCGGTTCGGGCGGCAGG
>DASQKT010000077.1:0-2034 GCA_035630415.1 Skermanella sp. | reverse complement strand
GCCGCCACGGTCATGCCCGGCCACGGGGAAGCGGTCGAAGCCGAGTTCCGCCATCAGCTCGACCATCGCCCCCGCCATGGCGCGCTTGGAATAATCGCTGCCGCGCGGGGCGGAGCTGTCGCCATAACCCGGCAGATCGGGGACCACGACGGTAAACCGCCGCATGAGATCGGGAGCGATCCGACGCCATGCCACATGCGTCTGAGGGTAGCCGTGGAGCAGGAGCAGGGGAGGCCCATCGCCGCCGGTCGCGACATTCAGTTCGACCCCCGGCACCTGAACGACCCTGCGAGCGAATTTTTCAAACATTTGAAACTCCGGGTTCCCAACCGCCGTTGTTGTGAAACACGTCCGTCACCGGAGAGAACACTACGGCCTGCGGAAGAGATGTGAAAATTCAAAAGGTTAATCAGCCGCATGCCGTCCCGTCATACTCCGCCCCCGCCAAACCTCGACGTCGATCTGCTCAGGGCCTTCGCGACACTGGTGGACACCGGCAGCTTCACCCGTACCGGTGAATTGCTGGGCCGGACGCAGTCGGCGGTCAGTGTTCAGATCAAGCGCCTGGAAGATCTGGTCGGCGCCCGCCTGTGCGACCGCAGCGGCCGCAGCGTCGTGCCGACAGCGGCGGGCGAACAGTTGCTGGGCTATGCCAGACGTATCCTGTCGATCAACGACGAGGCGGTCGGAAGGCTGGTGATGCCGCCCGTGCGCGGCACCGTCCGGCTCGGCACGGCGGAGGAGTTCGCGGCCCAGTTCCTCGCCGATATCCTGGCCGAGTTCTCCCGCTCCTTCCCGACGGTCACGCCGGAAATCACGGTCGATTCATCCGCCGTCCTGCAATCCGGCGTCGAGGCGGGGCTGTTCGATCTGGTGCTGGTAAAGCACGTTCCCGGTGAAGATCCCGGCACCACCATCTGGCGCGAACCGCTCCACTGGGTCGCGAAGGCCGACTGGATCGACGTGCGGGACGGACCGGTGCCCCTCGCGGTATCGCCGGCCCCCTGCCTCTACCGGCGCTTCATGCTCGCGGCACTCGGGCAGATGGAACGTTCCTGGGAGATCCGCTGCACCAGCGCCGCCGTCTCCGCCCTTCAGGCCGCCGTGATCGCCGGGCTGGGCGTCACGGCGCTGGCGCGCAGCACGATCCTGCCGGGCATGAGGGTGCTGACGCCGGACGAAGGCTTCCCGACGCTCCCGGACAGTTCCATCGCCCTGGTCTCGCGTTTCGGCTCCCCGACCCCGGCGGCCGAGCGGCTGATGCGCTTCATCCTGGACCGCATGGCGATCCCGCACATGGCAGGCATACGTCGCACAAAATGACAACGACATTGACCTATTTGACCGAAGACGCTTAAATCCGCACCTTGTTACGCAATCTTATTCTAAAATCGGCACTGGACATGTCTGAATCAATCAAGCCGCCGGTTGCCTTCACCCGCGCCGGCATGGCCGCAGGAGCCCTTCGGACACTGCCGGTCGCGACCGGCGGTCTGGCTTTCGGCGTGTTCTACGGCTTCCTGGCCGGGCAGAACGGCCTGACCCTGCTGGAAACCATCCTGATGAGCGCCTGGGTCTTCGCCGGCGCGTCGCAGTTCCTGTCGGTCGAACTATGGGGCGATCCGCTGCCGGTCGGCGCCCTGATCGCGACCGTGCTCGTCATCAACGCGCGCCACATCCTGATGGGCGCGACGCTCGGACCCTGGCTGAAGCACATCCCGCCCTGGAAAGCCTATGGCAGCCTGTACTTCATGACCGACGAGTCCTGGGGTCTCAGCGTCGCCGACATCCGCAACGGCGGGCGGGACGCCGCTTTCCTGCTCGGCAGCGGCATGACGCTCTTCCTGTTCTGGAACACCGGCACGATCCTGGGCCGCGTCTTCGGCGAGATGCTGCCGGACCTGAACCGTTACGGCATCGATTTTCTCGGAACCGCCTTCTTCATGGCCCTGCTCGCCGGGTTCTGGCGCGGGCGCGGCGACCTGATCCCCTGGATCGTCGCCGCCGCCGTCGCCCTGGTCATGGAACGTTACG
>DASQKT010000076.1:0-14294 GCA_035630415.1 Skermanella sp. | reverse complement strand
GCACGCTTCCAGTCGGCGTAGGCCCGGTCGTTCAAGTGCTGGAGCGAGCAGCCGCCGCACACGCCGAAATGCGGGCATGGCGGTTCGGCCCTGTCAGGGCCGGGCTCCAGAATGTCGATCAAGTGGCCGGCGATGCCGTCGCCGCGCGCTTGGTCCAGCTGAACGTGGATGCAGTCTCCCGGAACGGTCAGCGGGACATAGACCCGCCGGCCGCCATGGTCGGCCAGACCGTCACCGCGAGCGCCGATCTCGGCGATCGTGAGTTCGACCGGAGCCGACGCGCGTGGCTTGGCCTTGCGCTGAGGTCTTCGCGCCATCGGGTCAGCCAACCAGTTCGGTCAGGCGGGCGCGGACCGCCGCCGGGATTTCCACCGACCGCCGCGCGGTCGTGTCGAACAGGACGCAGACGACTTCGCTGGTCGCGATGCAGGTGTCGCCGTGGAAGACGGCACCGGCCAACGTCAGGGAGGAGCGGCCGAACCGGGTCGCCTTGAGCCCCACGCGCAGCGAGCCGGGATAGTGCATCTCCGACCGGAAATCGATGACGATCCGGGCGATCACGACGGACAGCGGACCGGATATCGGAGAATTGCCGGAGTCGGTGAACAGCGCCACCCGCGCGCTTTCGAAATAGGTGCTGATCGCCGCGTTGTTGACGTGTCCCAGCGGATCGAGGTCGGCGAAGCGTACTGATTCGTCGGTCCAGTAGGGGTAGAATTCCCGGCTGGTGATTGCCGTGGAGGTATCGTTATCCATTTTGAAGAATCCTTGATCATCGATCCGGTGCAGCAAAGCATGCCGTTACCGGTTTAGACAGAGAACGGTTTTGGGCAGCACAGCCCGGAGGAGGATAGCGAACGATTTGGGACGCGCCTTTCAATCCGGAATGCTATAGCTCGCCCATCGACGGCCTATTTGCCACGCCACCATGCCCCAAGGGGACCTTGAAATGACCGACCAGAACAACAGCCCTGCCGAAGCCATGTTCGACAAGGCGCTCGATCTCGCCGAAAAGCATCTCGAAGCGGCGATGAAGGAGGGCGGTCCGCTGTCCTCGTACGTAGCCGTCGCCATGATCGAAGCCGCCGTCAATCAGGCGGTCGAGGAGACCAGCCACGAAGACGTGGTCGACATGCTGCGCGACCTTGCCAGCCAGATCGAGCAGGACGCCGAAGAGGGCGACGAGTAAGCGGCGTCTCCGAGACCTGCCCCACGGGCCTTGGCCCGAGATGCCATGACCGGTTCCTTCCGGGGTCAGTGAAACGTACGTTCCCCGGTTCCACTGGCCTGGACCCAACCGGCCACGATCTGGCCGGCCTCGGCGGCCGGCACAAGGGGATGGTGCCAGAAGTAGACGGTAAGGGCAGCCTCGAACGCGAAGCGGTCGGGCTGCCCTTTTCCGCGCAATTCCTGATATGTCCGCACCACGGCCACCTGTCCCCTTGACTGCGTCGCCTGGGGCTGCGTTACGTCGGGCCGCGTCACTTGTCGCCGGACTGCTTGGCAGGACGGTTCGTCGGGATGCCGTAGAGTTCCAGCCGGTGACCGATCAGTTCGTAGCCCAGGTCGCGGGCAATCCGCTCCTTGAGCCGTTCGATCTCCTCGTTGACGAATTCGATGACTTCGCCGGATTGAAGATCGATCAGGTGATGATGGTGCTCCTCGCGATTCTCTTCGAACCGCGACCGGCCATCACCGAAGTCCAGCCGCTCGATGACGTTCGCTTCCTCGAACAGGCGGACGGTGCGGTAGACCGTGGCGATGCTGATCTTGGGGTCTATCTCGACCGCCCGGCGGTAGACCTGCTCGACATCGGGATGGTCGGTGGCCTCGGATAGCACGCGGGAGATGACCCGGCGTTGCTCCGTCATCTTCAGACCTTTTTGGACGCACAGTTCTTCCAGGCGCGTGGGCATTGGTTCCTCGGCTTTTTCTGCGGGCTGGCACACCAATCTAAACTGTTTCTAAAGTAGGTGCGCTCTCCAGTTCGACAAAAAAATTCAGTCGGCGGCATACCAGGGTCCCGGTACGATTATTGTGACACGGGTTCCCCCGGCTCCGCCACCCGGATCAAAGTTATCTTTAGACGAAGATTCCGGCGCCAGCCCTTCGGGAACATCCACGGTCATGCTGGCGTCGATCTGGCCGATCAGGGCCTTGACCAGCCGCATACCCAATCCCTTGCCGCCGTTCCCGTCCTCCGGCAGCCCCACGCCGTCATCGGCGACCGTCATGACCGCACCGTTTTCATGGTGCCGCAGATCGATTCGGACCGTACCGTCCCTTCCGGGAGGGAAGGCATGTACGGCGACGTTGGATACAAGCTCGTTGGCGATCAGCGCCAAGGGGATGGCGGTGTCGAGCGAACAGAACAGGCGCTCTCCCGTCACCTCCAGTTCGATTTCCTGCGTCCGCCTTAGCGGATTGATCAGCCTTTCGGCCAGTGCGCGGAGTTGCAGGCTGAAATCGATGCGGGTGAATTCCTTATGGGCGTAGATCTGCTCGTGAATCCGGCCCATTACGTTGATGCGCTGGCCGATGATCTCCATCCTGGCACGGGCGGCCGGATGATCGATCTGCATGGCCTCCAGTTGAACCAGGCTCCATACGACCTGAAGGTTGTTCTTTACCCGGTGGTGGACTTCCCCAAGCAGCGTCTGGCTTTCCTCTAGAGCGGCGGTCAGGCGGTCCTGGATTTCCTTGAGGTCCGTGACGTCCAGGACGACGCCGTCCCAGGCCCGCCCTTCCCCGGTTTCGGGCTGAGGCGATGGGCGCGCCATGACCCGGAGCCAGCGTACCCTTCCAGCACCGCCTCCCTTACCAAGGCGTTCGTCGGGCACCGCGCGGACCTCCAGATGGGACGGCTCCGATCCTGCCGGGCCGGTGAAGGCGGCGGCCCAGGCGGCACGGTCTTCCGGATGGATGAGTTGCGCCAGTGCGTCACCACCGTTCCCCGGCTCCGATCCTGCCGGCGCCGGTGCGGAACCGCCCCGTTCCAGGGTGACATAGGGATAGCGGATGGACCCGTCGGCATTTTCCACCCGCCTGAAGATCATGCCGGGCAGGTTGGCCGCGACATCGCTCAAACGGCGCTCGACGATGCGCTCCCGCTCCAGCGCCGCCAGCCGCCGTTCCATGACCTGCCGGCGCAACGCGTTCCGAAGCAGCAAAGCCGCCAATCCCAAGGTCGCGGCGAGAGAGAGCAGACCTCCGGCGAATACCACGAGCCGGGACCGGTGCTGGGGTGCCGCCGCCAACTCTGCCGGTGCTCCCACTGCCACGGTCCAGCCGGACAGCGGCGAACTCGTGAAAGCGCCGTATACTTCATGCCCCTCCATCGAGCGGGCGAAGAAAAAGCTGTTGACCGCGAGGTTCATCTCGTTCCGCAGCGACTCGGTCGCCGGTTTGCCGACGAAGTCGTCCTGAAGCCGGGAACGCGCTAGAATGATCCGTTGGCGGTCGAGCAGCGACCCTATCCATCCTTCGGGCAGGGCAGGACCAGCCAGGGCACTACGGAGGACGCCGCTCCGCAGGTTGGCCGACAAGACGTAACGGACCTGTCCGTTGCGTATCACAGGAACGACGACGGAGACGAACGGCTGCACCCCGGCAACTTGGCGAAGATCGCTGACTTCCGGTTTTCCGGACGCAACGACTCGCCGGACCTGTTCCCGCGCTTCGCTTGGCGGCAACTGATCGGACGGCACGTTGTCCTGGACCCGCTGAGGGAACAGCGTCATCAGCAGTTCGGCGTCGGCCGCGCGCCAGAGGCGCATCGACATCCACTCCGCCCGGCTATCGAGCAGGCGTTCCGCTTCGATCGAAAAGCCCGCCAGATTGTCATGGTCCAGGTGGATCGAGGTCGCCAGCGCTTCGAGACCGGAGACATGATTGGTCAACTGCCGGTCCACCGCGTCGGACAGCGACCGCGCCGTCTGGACGAGCAAACGCTCGATCTGTTCCTGCTGCTGCCGGTCGAACAGGTAGACCATCGCACTGCAAAATATGAGCAGCGGCAGCAGGACCGTGGCGGCGAGACCCATGAAGTGAAAGCGCTGTTTCATGATCTCCGTGATCTTGCCCTCCCCGGTTACGATACCTGATCGGGTTGGGACAACGGAAGGTAAGCCGATTTGCCAGCACTTCTCGAACTGGAAAAGCGGTTCTATCCGGTTTGACGAGGGGGCGATAGCCCCAGCCGGTCATTCGGCAACCTGGGAAGCGTCGCGCGTGTTGCGGGGATGAGGCCCTCTCACACGATCACTCTCGAAGAAGATGCCCGACCAGTACGATCGTCCGACCGATATGACGGAAGACCCGGATACCGACCATGAGGCGGGCCAGCGCCGCCTTCTGCGGCGAAACCGGGGTCTTGCGACCGGCCTGCTGGTGCTCGCCGCCACCCTGTTCACGGCCCTGCGATTCGTGCCGGAACCGGGCTTCTGGGTGGAACTGGCCCGTGCCGCGTCGGAAGCGGCCATCGTCGGCGCCCTGGCCGACTGGTTCGCGGTGACCGCCCTGTTCCGCCGCCCGCTTGGATTGCCGATTCCCCATACAGCCATCATCCCGGCCAACAAGGACAGGATCGGCGACGGGTTGGGCAGCTTCGTGGAGCGCAACTTCCTGGAACCATCGCTGGTCGCGGCCAAGCTCCGCTCGATCGACCCGGCGGACCGATTGGTGCGCTGGCTGAAAGCGCCGGGAATGATCGAGGCGCTGGCGGCACGCCTGACCATGACGCTGCCCACCTTGATCCAGTCAGTCGAGGACCAGGAGTTGCGCGCCTTCTTCGGCCGGGCGCTGGGCGAGCAGTTACGCGGCGCCGAGGTCAGTCCCCTGCTCGGCAAGGTCCTGGGCGTGCTGGTTTCCAGCGGCCAGCACCAGCCGCTGCTGGAGCGTGCCGTCGCCTGGGCGCTGGAGCTGATGGACCGCAATCAGGGGCGCCTGCAATCGATGGTCGGGCAGCGCAGCGGCTGGTGGATTCCGAAGGCGATCGACCGGCGGGTCGCCCAGAAGATCGGCCAGGGCGCGCAGGAGTTCCTGACCGACCTGCTCGATCCGGCTTCGGTAACCCGTATCCGGATGGAACTGGCGATAGAGGATCTGGCGCGCGACCTTCAGGACGATCCCGACACGCGCGCCCAGGTGGAGGACGCGAAGGCGCGGTTGCTGGACCGGCCGGAAATCCAGATCTGGCTGGCCGGCCTGTGGGACGAGATGCGCGACCTCACGCTGGACGATCTGGCGCGTCCGGATGGGAAAACGCGTGAAGCGCTGACGACGGGACTGCGGTCGTTGGCGGCGACCCTGGAGGCCGATCCCGCCATGCGGGCTCGGCTGAACGCATCGGTCGAGCGGCTGGCCCTGGAGATGGTGTCGCCGTGGCGGCGCGGCATCGGCCGTTTCATCGCCGAGGTGGTCCATGGCTGGGATGCCCGGACGGTTTCCGACCGGATCGAGACGGCGGTGGGCAGCGACCTGCAATATGTCCGGATTTCCGGAACGATCGTCGCGTCCCTGGTCGGTTCGGCACTCTTCCTGCTGACCCAGTTCACCGGGTAGGCGGCGCCCGCCGACATCTGGCGGAACGGGCGCACTACCCAGCAGGCCACGCGGTTGAAGAAGGGGCGCCGCTCAGCGGCGCCCCAAGGCCTCCAGATGAGCGGTCGCCGAGTCGTCCCCCAGCTTGGCCGCCTTCTCATACCAATCCGCCGCGCGGGCGGGATCACCGGCGACGCCTCGCGTGCCCAGGCTGCGCAGATAGGCCGGATCAAGGGTCCGGCCCGCCAGCAGGGCACCCCGCGCGCTGCCACCGGCGGCTGCCGTCTCGTACAGCAGTCGGGCTGAGGCGATATCGCCAAGGGCGAGCAGGCGATCGCCTCTCTCCAGCAAGACCGACTCCGCGATCGAGGACGGCTTGGGAGTTGCTGGGGCCGGTGCTGGCGGAGGCGGCGGTGGGGGTGCCGCCGTGACGACCGCTGGCGCCGGAGCAGGCGACTCGGGAGCCGGTTGAGGGGCCGGTTCCGCGATGGTTGGCTCCGGTTCGGGAGCCGGCAGAGGTGTCGGTTCCGCCAGCGTGGGTTCGGGCTCGGGAGTTGGTGGAGGCGTTGGCTCCGCCATCGTGGGTTCGGGCTCGGGAACCGGCGGAGGCGTTGGCTCCGCTATCGTGGGTTCGGGCTCGGGAGCCGGCGGAGGCGTCGGTTCCGCCAGCGTGGGTTCGGGCTCGGGATCCGGCGGAGGCGTCGGTTCCGCCATCGTGGGTTCGGGTTCGGGAGTTGGTGGAGGCGTCGGTTCCGCAATAGTAGGCTCAGGCTCGGAAGCCGGCGGAGGCGTTGGCTCCGCCATCGTGGGCTCAGGCTCGGAAGTTGGCGACGGAGTCGGTTCCGCCATCGTGGGCTCGGATTCGGGACTTGGCGACGGCGTCGGTTCCGCCACCGTCGGCTCAGGCTCGGAAGTTGGCGGAGGCGTTGGCTCCGCCATTGTAGGCTCAGGCTCGGAGGTTGGCGGCGGAGTCGGTTCCGACACCACGGGTTCGGACGGCACCGGTTCCGGCGGTGGAGATATTTCCACCGCCGGGGTTTCCGGGATGGATGGTTCTACTGCGTCAGACGGAGCCGACTCGGTTGCCGTATCCGCCGGCGCCTGTTCCGGCGGGCTTTCGGCGGTTGGCGCCGGGACTTCCTCCGGCTCGGGCAGGTTTTCCGCAGCAGGCGCCGGCAACTCCGGTTCGGGCAAAACGCTTTCCGCCGGCGCCGGGGGGGCTGGAGGCACCATTTCCAGTTCCGGCATCGTTTCGGCCGTCGGCTCCTCTGCCGGAAGCTGGGTGGTCGGGGTCTGGATGGTGGAGGGCTGGGTGGTCGGCGGCTCCGGACTGGGTTCCGCCACGGTTTCGGCCACAACAGGCGGCGTCGTTACGGCGTCGGCCGGCGCGTCGAGCATACGCGACTCGACGACTGCCACTTGCATTCCCTGGAAATGACCCGCCGCGGGCACCTGTCCACCGCCCCCTGGAGCAGTATGGACCGGAGCCGGAGTGACAAGCTGGGCAGTTTCCGATGTCCGCACCACGGGAGGAGGTGCTGCCGGACGCATGCCGGTATCACCGAGCAGCGAACTCACGACCGTACGCGACCCGTCGGCCGGGGTCAGGATCGGTGCGCCCGTTTGCAGGTAATGCTGAAGGGCGATGGCGCTGGTCGCCACCACCACGAACGCGATGCCCCCGGCCCAGGGAGGAATCCGCCGTGGCGGATGGGCAGGTGGCTGAAGCAGGTTCGCCGAAGACTTCGGCCAGCCGGAACCATCTGGATCGCGGAAATCCCGGTCGTCATCGTCGTCATCGTGCCCGTACAGGGAAGCGGGCGTCTCTTGAAGACTGGTGAGGACCGTCCGCATCGACTGCGTGCCATCTGCCGCTTGATGAGCAGCTATTTGATCAGAAGCCGGCCGACGAGCGACCGGATGGTGTGCGGCGGGATGCGCCGTGGCGACCGGCCTTTCCTTGCGCCGGAAGGACGGGACCGGCGGTGCGGGAGATGCCGTCACCGGCCCCTCCGCCGGTGGATGCTCCTCGTCGGCGATCATGTCGATGACCGTCGCCGTCAGGCGGGCGCTCCGGCTTAACCGGGCGAGCCGCACGGCATCCGTCATCAGCCTGTCGATGGTACCGGGAACGCCATGGCTGTGAGCGGCAATCCGGCGGAGCGCATCCGAGCCGCAAATTACCGGATTTGCTTCATCGCCAAGGCAATGGGCGACGAACTCCGCCGTCTGATCCGTATCCAGCGGTTCCAGCGCCACGTAGCGCGTGACGAGGTCGCAGACCTGCTCCGGCACCGATCTGACCAGCGTGCCGACGAGGTCGGCCCGCCCGACCAGCATGACCGCGATGGAGGTCTTGCCCGCGATCAGGATCAGCCGTTCGAGAGTCCGCGCACCAGCGTCCTCGGCCTGATCGACCACCAGCAAGGCCCGTGCCTTGGTATCGGTTGAGCGCGGCGCGGGCAACCGCGCGATTTCGTCGATGATCGCATTCAGATCGTCATGGAGGTTGCCGGCAACCGTCCTGCACGGGATGGACGCCGCCTCGACACGAGCCATCGCCTCAAGCGCAAGCCGGGTCTTTCCCATGGCGCCGCCACCGGTCACGACGACGACGGCGCCGGCCCGTGTGAGGGCCGTTGAAATCAGGTCGAGATTGGCCCCTCTGCCAGCTCCTGGCCAGAACGACCGTTGCGGCCTGAGATTACGGGCTTGCTGCCCTATCCGCATATTTCCGTCCCCCCTGGTCCGGTTCCCTTTATGGGATTTCCTGGACGGCATAAATCAGTCAGCGCTCCCCATCGTGGGGATACGCCGGGCCAATTTATCAGAAGCGGTAACAGCCGGATCGGGCGCAGGCGTCGATGGGCTTGGGGGATACCGCTTTAGGCGATATGCAGACTTATTGGAGAAAAGATCGAGAGGAGGATTACCGCCGCTCGCCATAAGGCGAGGATCACGACCATAAGATCTTGGGGCGGTTGTCTGGAGGATCTATCCAGATAGGAGCCATTCGAGAGAATGGCGCGAGTGACGGGACTTGAACCCGCGGCCTCCGGCGTGACAGGCCGGCGCTCTAACCAACTGAGCTACACCCGCGTCGTGAGGCCGCGTAACTACGACGCCGAAGCGCCCTTGTCCAGACCCAACCCGCATTTTTTTTCGCGCCGTATGAATTTTCCGTGATGGGCAATGCTTGACAGCCCCAAGACAAAGGCACATCATAAAGGTGTAGCAAGAACGAGGAGGCCGTCAGATCAGGACAAACTTCTCTATGGCCGGTAAAATGGCCACGATCCAGCAAAAAGGCCAAGTGCCGATTGATTGGAGGGTGAGTAAGATCCATGAGTCCACCGGCGATTACATGCACATGCCATTAAATTGGCACTTCACATGCTACCAAAATTGAATCGGCATTGCGCCGACATGCGGTAATGCTTCAACCGCCAAGAACCCCCGCTGCCACTGAGCACGCGGGGGTTCGTCATTTTTAGCAGTGTTTCAGGGCTGGATTTTTCTCAACAGATTTTTCTCAGCGATCCGGCCCGGCGCCCTGGCCGCCCAGAATCTCGCCTTTACCCGCTTCCGGGTTTTCGCCACCCGACCGGGCAAGCCCCAGTTCCTCCTCTCCCGGCGCCAGCGGACGAAACGCCGACGGGTCTTCACCCGGACGCTTGACGTTCAGCAGGTCGTCCGCGACTTCCAGCACGCCTTCATCGCCCGCGATCCGGTCGGCGCGACTCCAGCCCGGCTCCAGGTAGACTTCTCCAAGGCTGTCGAGTCGGATAGGGTGGTGGCGGTCCACGATCTCCAGAATTCCGTCATGGGAGGAGCGCGGAGCATCGATCACCAGCAGGCTGGCGCCCCGGCGCAAACCTTCCGCGGCTGTTTGCGCGTCCCGCAGTTCGACGCTTCCGTCGTGAAGCACGGCGACGATATCGCGCTCCCGCAAGGGCGCCGCCAATGGTCCGATCACAACCAGCGGCCCTATGCCCGAAACATTGACATTGCTGCTCGCCGGCCGGCCCGGCGGGATATCGGCTGCGATGGCGCCGCCATGGCGTCCGGCGGCATGGGGACTGAGCAGGGTGACGGAGTCGGCGTCCGTCGGGCCAGCCTTCGTCAAGTCGTCCAGCGCCGCCAGGGCGTTATCCGGACTGCCGTAAAGGGCGAACAGGCGTGCCTTATCCATTGTCCCGGCTCCTCGGTCATGTCGGAAGGTCCATACCAAGGCAAACCATGGAAAATGCCGGCGGTTCCGTGACCGTAATCCGAGGAGAAGAAACGAGGCATCTTGTGACAACAGGCCGCATACCGGCGGCCATGGTTTGAACACCAGCCGGGGGGCGGTTCGTGTAGCTTGCAGCCTGGAATTTTGCGCGTTGCTGTATGTAGAACGGAGATCCGGAAATGGACGTCTATCTCAAGCCCCTGGCCGCCGGTGTATTGGCCCTGGTCGGCCTGCTGGTCATCATCGCCCTGTTCGTGACCCACCCGACCTGGCTGGTTCCGGTAGTGGTGGCCATGGCGGGGATCAACCTCGCCCTTCTGCTCGCGGTCGCCCGCTAGTTAAAACGGTAACGGCGGTTCAGGCCCGCCCGCTCAGGTTCGATATCGAACCTGAGCGGGCGGGCCTGAACCGCCGGAACTCTTTGTCTCAGAGTCGCTGGCAAAGGCCGGCGGATCAGCCGGCTGCCTGGAGCATCGCCTCTCCCGAGGTGTCCTGATTCCGGCAATGGACCATCGTGAACATGCCGAACGGCGGCAGCTTGGAAATCTTCACGATTTCGATTCCGGCATTCGTCAGCAGGGGCGTCATCGGCATATCGGCGTGCCAGCCCAGCAGTTCCGCGAAATTGGCGATCATCCGCTCGAACTTCAGCCGCAGACCAGCCTTCTCCGCCGAGAAGTGGTTGACGATATAGATGTCGCCGCCCGGCTTGCAGACGCGCTTCAGCTCGTCCATCACGGCTTTCGGGTCTTCCACCACCGTCATCACATACATCGCCACGACGACGTCGAAGCTTGCGTCTTCGAAGGTCATCTTCTGAGCGTCCATCTCGACGAGGCTCTCGATGTTCTTGAGGCCCTTCTTCGCGACACGCTCGTGGGCGAGCCGGAGCATTTCCTCCGACGCGTCGATCCCGACGATGGTGTTGTCTGGATGATAGTCCGGAAGCGACAGACCGGTGCCAACCCCCACCTCAAGGACCCTGAGACCCCGGCGACGGTTGATGCTGTCGAGCGTCTGCTGGCGTCCCGCTTCGAAACTCTTGCCAAAGACAAGATCGTAGACGCCGGCATAACGGCGGTAGGCAGCGCGTACGGTATCTATGTGCATGTGCTTATTCTATCGTTGAGAGAAACGGGCAGACGCACCGGCTCAGGCGTCCAAGCCGGGACACGCGCGAGCGTGTGACGTAACATCGTCGCCAGCGTACCGTTCCGCAATGGCAAAAAGCGACGCAAGGATCGCATGATGGTGCCGTACAACCAAGGAAAAATGCCCTTCCCCCTCCAATACGCACAACCGCGCATGTGGAATAAGCCGGGCGTACACGTGTGCAGCGGCAATCGGAACCTGATTATCGAGGTTTCCGTGCCAAATCACCGTCGGCGCCACGATGCCGGCCGACTGAAAGCCCCATGGGCGTGCGTAGAGGCGCGCGTCCGACACGGCGCCTTCGACGCCTTGCCGCAATGCTTCCCGGAAACTGTCGAGGACGGGAATGCCGAAACCGGCCGCCAGCACGGCCCGATCGGCCTCCGGCAGGCGGCCGAAACGCAGCAGCACCCGTAGCAGCTTGGCTGAGTCGACGCCGACGACAAGGCGCCGCCCCAAGGCCGCGGCCAGTGCAGCGGTTCCGGGAAGCCGGTCGAGCATCATGAGCCGTGCCGCCGCACCGCCGGCTTCCCAGCCCTCCCCCGGTGGCGCAATGCCGCAGATGAGCGCCAGACCAATAATCCGGTCTTTCAACTGCTCCGCGCAGGCTGCGGCATAAGGCGCGCCCCCGGATACGCCGGCGACGGCGAAACGATCGAGACCCAGGGCATCCGCCGCAGCCGCGACGTCACGTGGCCAGTCGAGCAGCGTACGCCCAGGGAGAGGGTCGGACAGCCCGTATCCCGGCCGGTCCAGCGCTATCAGGCGTATGCCTTCGACCGGCAGCATCGACGGTTCGAGCCGGCAACTGGGGAACCCGTGGCAGTACACCACCGGCATGGCATCGGGATCGCCGTACTCGGCACAGCCGAGCCGGCGTCCGTCCGGCAAGGTGATCGTACTGTTACGCAAGCCGCCGAGGTACACTCTTGTCTCCCGCCTCATCCGTACCCGATCCCGCGGATCGATGTTGGTACGAACCGCCGGGAAGGAAACCCCACCATATCGTCCGGTATCGTTTAAATTCGGCGCACGAAGGGGCTTGGAGAGGCATTTAGAGGTCCGGGATCATCACGGCATAAGCGCCGGCCCCCAGAAGCATCCACATCGCCGACATCAGGGCGATCCAGACAACCAGCGCCTTGCGCGCGGGAAGGGGACGACCGGCGCCGGTGGGGACGGCTTCGGCAGCCGGCACCGAATCGCTCATGAGGTTGGGCTGAAGGTTCATCCCGCACGTCCATGCCTTGATTGATTTACGGATAATATAAAATTTTATTCAATATCGCTACGAAGATTTGGGTCTAGCTCTTGCGAGAGAATAAAGCCGTAATCAAAAGAGGGGCTCTCCGGCATTTTGAAGGGTTGGCGGCTCACCGCCGCCAACTTTACCTCTATTCAAAGGCGACTTGCTGGGTCAGGCGCCGCAACCCGATGAAGTGTTCAGTCGGCGCCGCCGGGCTCGCCGGTGAAGGTGATGATCATATCTTCGTCGCGGGCGATGAACTGACAGGCCAGACGATAGGGCGGCGCCACATGGTTGACTTCGGCGTCCTGGATCTGAGCGGCGGTGATACGGCCGAGCGACTGAAGCGTCGCCTTTTCCTTGTCGGTCAGGTCGATCGCCATCTTCGGCTTGCCGGCAAGATACTTGACCTCGATCAGGCAGGAACCGCAGTTGCCTTCACGGCAATCGTGCTCGATCTTGACATCGTTCTTTTCAGCTAAGGACAGAACGGTCTTTGTATCGCCGGCCGTTGCGTAAACGGTGACGTCGCGATGAAGAGTCGGTGAGGAAAACGTTACGATGGCCATGTGTTTATCTCCGTCATGACTTTAAGATAACTGTCTCAGTTCTCCTCCCCTCTTGTTTTTCAGCCACGTTAGTGCCTGCGAGATCAGGAACAAGGGCGCGAATTGACGCTGTCGGAGAGGCGCCAATCTTCGTTATCGAACGATCCTGCGGGAGGGGTAGATCGATTGGAGGGGCTACGCTTCGAAGCGCGCCCTTCCACATGGCACTCGATGACACTCGCGATGCCCCCTACCCCCGCTCCTTCTTCCGGCCATGCCGCCGACCCGCACTTGTTGCGAGCACTGCCCCAGGTCCAGAAGCTGATGGAAACCGAGGCGGCTCGGGAGCTTGTCTCCCATTTCCCGCGCCAAGCCGTGGTCGACGCTGTACGAAACGCACTGGATGCGATGCGACGGGCGATGCTGGCGGGCGATGCGGGACTTGGCGAACCCTGCGCCGGGTCCCTGACGGATACCCTGTTCGAGGCGGTGCGCACCGCATTGGAACCGCGCCGCCACCGGCATATGCGGCGCGTGATCAACGGGACAGGCATCGTCATCCATACCAATCTGGGACGCGCTCCCCTGGCGGACTCGGCCGTCGCCGCCGTGGCGGAAGCCGCATCCGGGTATTCGAACCTGGAGGTCGACCTTGAAAGCGGCGAGCGTGGCTCACGCTACGCCGCCGTGACCAGCTTGCTGCGCGAGCTGACCGGAGCGGAAGCCTCGCTGGTCGTCAACAACAACGCCGCCGCCGTGCTGCTGGCGGTCAGCGCCGTGGCCCAGGGCGGCGAGGCGCTGGTGTCCCGGTCGGAACTGGTGGAGATCGGCGGTTCCTTCCGCGTGCCCGACGTGATCCGGCAGGGCGGCGCCCATCTGGTGGAGGTTGGCACGACCAACAAGACCAGGGCTTCCGACTACGAGGCCGCGATTACGGCCGATACACAGGCTATCGTGAAGGTCCATCAGAGCAATTACCGCATCGTCGGCTTCACCAGCGCTCCGGCCATGACCGAACTGGCAAGCTTGGCGAAGGCGCGCGGTCTGGTGCTGATGGAGGATCTGGGCAGCGGCACCCTGCTCGATCTCAGATCCATCGGCTTGCCCCATGAACCGACCGTCCGCGAAAGCGTCTCCGCCGGCGCCGATCTGGTCATGTTCAGTGGCGATAAGCTGCTGGGCGGTCCGCAGGCGGGAATCATCGTGGGCAGGAAGGACCTGATCGGCGTCCTGAAAGCCCATCCCCTGCTGCGTGCGGTGCGCATCGATAAGCTGTCGCTGGCGGCCCTCGAAGCGACGTTGATGCTCTACCGCGATCCCGACCGGCTGGTCGCGTCGGTGCCGGTGCTCGCCATGCTGGCAACTCCGATGCCGGTGCTGGAGCGGCGGGCGCGGGATCTGGCGGCGCTTCTCGGCCAAGTCGGCGGACTGGAGGTGGCGGAGGCCGACGGGAGGAGCTATTCCGGCGGCGGCTCCCTGCCCGAAACGGCCTTACCGACCCGACTCGTGACGATCCGGGCACAGGGCAGCATGGGTACGGACGAACTGGCGCGCCGGTTGCGGCGGCACCGGCCGG
>DASQKT010000075.1:0-10717 GCA_035630415.1 Skermanella sp. | reverse complement strand
AGCTCGAAATCGAGCCGCTCGCGATAAGTCTTCTCAGTCTCCGCCCGCTGCTCGGGCGTCATCTCCGGGGTGTATACCTGACGCTCCAGACGGTCGGTCAGGCCGATATGCGCCTGGTGGCGCAGCTCTTCCGGCTCGGTCCTGCCACCCTCGGCCGCCGCTGTGAACGCGGGCAGAATCGGCTTGATCGGCCGCAGCAGGTAGCTGCACCGCCGTGCGATGATGAGCGTGTTGTCCACCGCCTCCGGCAGGTCGGCGAACAACTCCCGCATCTCCTTAGCCGATTTGAAGCGATGCTCAGGCGTCAGGCGGCGGCGCTCCGCCTCGACGACATAGGCGCCCTCCGCAATGCAGAGCAGAGCGTCGTGAGCTTCGTACATGTCTTCGGTCGCGAAGAAGCAATCGTTGGTCGCGACCAGCGGCAGGTCCATGCGATAGGCAAGATCGACCAGATCGGGTTCGATCCGGTCCTCCACCTCCAGCCCATGGCGCATCAGTTCGACATAGAGCCTGCCGGGGAACAGGCGTTGAAGCTGGCCTGCAACCTCCTCCGCCACCGCTTTCTGCCCTTCGGCGAACAGCCTGCCGACGGACCCGGAAGGACCGCCGGTCAGAGCGATCAAGCCGTCGGTATAGCCTTCCAGATCATTCAGGGAGATCTGCGGCGCCGATGTCGGATCGCCTTCCATGAAGGCCTTGCTGACCAGCTTGGTCAGGTTGGTGTAGCCGGTCTCCGACTGCACCAGCAGAGTCAACTGGTCCGGAAGGTTCAGGCCCTTGCCGACCGGCTTGCCCCCGCCATTTGCCGACGGCCCCATCCGCCGGATGCCGACCTGACACCCCAGGATCGGCTGTATGCCCGAATCGGCGGCCGCCAGCGAGAACTCCAGCGCGCCGAACAGGTTGCCGGTGTCGGTGACGGCCACCGCCGGCATTTCCTTCTTCTGGCAAAGCTTGACCAGCTCCTTGATCTTGATCGCCCCTTCGGAGAGCGAATAAGCGGAGTGGACGCGCAGGTGGACGAAATCGGCAATCGGCATTGGGGACTGAACTCGGACATCGGTCGGGAAAGCGGTACCAACATGCCAAGATCGGTCCCATACGTCATGCGCAAGTTTCGCTTGACGCCCCTGCCACCGTCATCCCGATAGTGCCGGTTCCCGTTCCGGCGCTTCGATCTTCAGGGCTTCGCCCTGCTCTTCCATGCCGGCAATCCTTTCAAGCCAGAATTGCCGGTCCATCCGGGACCACGCATGACAGCCGAACGGCAAACTCCCGCCAGTCATCGCAAAAGCGCTACGGGGCCGGGCTTCGAATGCGAAACTCAGCGCAAGTCTAGGAGATGGGAGCCGGTAGTGGTCCAGGAAGAAGGGCGCATACTGGCTCCAGAACTCATCTTCGGGCCGCTGGAAGCATCCCGCGAATCGCTGCGCGTATGGGCTTCCATCCCGCGTCTTTCTCGCCTTCATCAAGCCGCCGACCAGCAGTTTCAGATGCTTGAAGCTGCTGAAATGACGCCTTTGCTGTGCGACTCGGGGCCATGGCCAAAACCTGTCGCTTTCCAGCACAGCCAGCATGTGATCGATCCGCCGAAGCGAGAAGCCGCCGTTGCCAACCGATTTCAAATCATCGGGAGCCCTTTTGCCGAACCAGGGTGCTCCGACATAGCTCCAGTCCAACTCGCACCACATCGCCAAGTCATCCCGCAGCATCAGGCAATCGAGCTGGTAAAGCAGGATGTGGCGATAGCCTGCGAACAGCCGGTAGAACCAGGACGTCAGCATCATCCGGTTATACGCCGCGATGCTCGCCATGGCGGCTCGCGGCACCCTTACTACCGCGAAGCCGGCGTGGTCGAACCTGATGACCAGATCGTCCGGGACGACCAGATACACAGGAGTGTCGGCAGCGTGGCGCCGGAGGCTTACGACCGACAGTTCCTCGTCTGCCGTAAGATCGGCGGATACCAGCGGCACGACGACAGCGACTTCTCCGCTGCCCGTCGTGGGCCACGGATCGGGCGCCCTGACGAAACCATCCGGAATGGACAGGTCCCGCTTTTCGGTAGCACCGGGAACGTCCCTGCCCATGCCCAACCCTCTTGAAGCCGCATCGCGCCGTTGATATCGGCGGGCACGATACAGACCAAGAGTTAAGCCTTTCAGGCTAAGCCCGGCTTTGGCGGAGCAACAACGCGGGGGTCACCCCGCCAGAGTGGTCTTCAGGAATTCGGTAGTCCGACCCCATGCCAGTTGAGCCGCCGCCGCGTCGTAGCGCGCAGGGTTGGTGTCGTTGTTGAAGGCGTGGTTGGCGCCTTGGTAGATGTGGACGGTGTGAGCGACATTCGCCTTCTTCAGCGCCGCCTCGAACGCCGGAATGCCTTCATTGATTCGATCGTCCAGCCCGGCATAGTTCAGCAGAAGCTTGGCGCGAATCATCGGCACGTCGTCCAAGGGCGGTGTCCGGCCGTAGAAGACGACACCGGCATCGAGGTCGGGCGAGGCCGTCGCCAGGGAGCCGACCATCCCGCCGCCCCAGCAGAAGCCGACTGTGCCTACCTTGCCGGTCGAACCGGCATGCTCCTCAAGGAAGCTGACCGTACGCACCAGATTATCGACCGTCTGCTTGCTGTCCAACTGGCCGATCAGCGTACGTGCCTGATCCTCGTCGGACGGGGTGCCGCCAAGGGGACTCAGCAGATCCGGTCCAAGGGCCAGGAATCCTTCCAGTGCCAGCCGCCGCACGATATCTTCAATGTGAGGGTTAAGTCCGCGGTTTTCGTGGATCACGATGACCGCAGGCAACTTCCCGGCTCCTTTCGGCTTAGCCAGATAGCCCTTGAGTTCGCCGGACGCACCAGCCCAGGTGATGCGGGAAGTCTCCAGCCGGGCATCGGCGGGCGGTACGACCTGAGCCAGTGCGTAGTTGTTTTCAAGCAAGGGAAGCAGGGCGGAAGCGGCGGCCGTACTGCCGGCGAGTGCGGTCAAGCGGCTGATGAAGTCTCGGCGGTCCAGCGGCGCGTGGGTGTACTCGTCATAGAGATCGATGAATTTCTTGTCCATGATGCTCCTCCTGTCCTCCCTCATTGTGGTCCGGAGCCGTGGAAGGCGTCTCGAACCTCAACAAGGTAGAGCAACGCTCAGTGCTGGACCAGCACACCGTCCCGTAGTTCGAGCACCCGATCCATTCGCGCGGCGAGATCCAGATTGTGAGTGGCGACCAATGCGCCGAAGTCGCCTCCGCGTACCAGATCGGCCAGCATGGCGAAGACCCCCTCCGCAGTCTTATGGTCGAGGTTGCCGGTCGGCTCGTCCGCGATCAGGAGCTTTGGCCGATTCGCCAGCGCGCGGGCGATGGCGACCCGCTGCTGTTCGCCGCCGGACAACCGTGCCGGACGGTGACTGGCTCGGGCGCTCAGCCCCACCAGTTCCAGCAATTCCATTCCCCGCTTGCGCGCAGCCGATTTGGCGACGCCAGCGATCATCTGCGGCAGCACGATGTTTTCCAGTGCGCTGAATTCCGGCAGGAGGTGGTGGAATTGATAGACGAAGCCGATCGATTGCCGGCGCAGCGCAGTACGGTCGGCGTCCGACAAGGCATTGGCAAGCTTGCCCGCGATGCGGATGTCTCCGCCATCAGCCTTTTCCAGCAAGCCAGCGATATGCAGCAAAGTAGATTTGCCTGCGCCCGACGGGCCGACCAGCGCCACCAACTCGCCGCCCCTTACCTCAAGCGATGCACCACGCAGCACGTCGAGCGGCTGCCCGGCTTGCTTGAAGGTCCTGACGACGCCGTCAATCCGTATCATCGGCTCGGCCGACTGCCCATCGGCGACCCGCTCGTTCCTGATCTCACTCATAACGCAGTGCCTCGACCGGGTCGAGCTTGGCCGCCCGCCACGCCGGGTAGATGGTGGCGCCGAACGACAGCCCGAGCGCCATGAGAACGACACGGGCGACTTCGCCATAATCGATTTCCGCCGGCAACTGGCTGAGGAAGTAGATCTCCGCCGAGAAAAGCTCCGTTCCGGTAAGATTCTGAAGCACCTGCCGGATCGACTCAATATTGTCGGCGAAGGCGACGCCCAGGACCAAGCCGAAGATCGTACCGATCACGCCGATGCTGGCCCCGGCGAGGAAGAAGATGCGCAGGATCATGCCGCGCGTGGCTCCCATGGTCCGCAGGATCGCGATGTCGCGGCCCTTGTCCTTGACCAGCATGATCATGCTCGAAATGATGTTGAAGGCGGCGACCAGGATGATCAGCGTCAGAATCAGGAACATGACGTTGCGCTCGACCGAGAGCGCATTGAAGAAGCTGGCGTTGGACTGCTGCCAGTCCACCAGTCTGGCCCGCCCGCCGATGACTTCCTGCACAGGCGCCCGGTACTGGGAGATCAGGCGCGGCTGCTGGACCATCAATTCCAGCGTCGTCACCGCATCCGGCACGCGGAAGAAGACCTGCGCCGCCGGCAGCGGCATGAAAATGAAATTATTGTCGTACTCGAACATGCCGACATCGAAGATTGCGGCGATGGAGTAGGCCCTCATCCTCGGAACGGTGCCGAAGGCGCTGGGATTGCCCTGCGGACTGATCAGCGTCAGTTCGTCGCCGACGCGCAACCCAAGCCGTTGCGCCATCCGGATGCCGATCGCGACGTTTTCGTCACGGAACTCGTCCAGCGTGCCCCGGACGATATGGTTCGATACGGTCGGCCGGACCTTGAAGTCCTCGGGCGAGATGCCGCGCACGATGGAGCCCGACGATATGCCCCGCACGGTCACAAGCGCCTGTGCTTCCACCGTGGGCGTGACCGAACTGACGCCGGGGATACCGCGCAGCCGGTCGGCCAGTGCGCCATAGTCGGTCAGCGGCCCTTGAAGCGCGTAGACGTTCATATGCCCGTTGAGCCCGAGCACCCGCCCGAGCAACTCGGACCGGAAGCCGTTCATGACGGCCATCACGATGATCAGAGTCGCCACGCCAAGGCCGATGCCCAGGAGCGAAAAGCCGGCGATCACCGAAATGAAGCCTTCCTGCCGCCGCGCGCGAAGATAGCGCATCGCGACCATGCGTTCGAAAGCGCCGAAGATCATGCCTGTAAGGCCTTTATGGACTTGGAATGAGTGGCCGCGAACCGGCGACCGCCGGAGCCATCGTGCCCGGCGGCCGTTCCGGCGATCAGGAAGCGAGCTTGGCGAAAGCTGCTTCCCGTGAAAGTTCCTCGCGTTGACCGGTGGCACGGTGCTTCAGTTCGACCACGCCGTTCTTCAGGCCGCGCGGCCCGATGGTCAGGTGCCAGGGTACGCCGATCAGGTCCATGTCGGCGAACTTGGCGCCCGGCCGCTCGTTGCGGTCATCGTAAAGCACTTCCACGCCAGCGGCGCTGAAGTCCCGGTAAAGCTCCTCGCAGACCCGGTCGCACTCGGCATCGCCGGTCTTGAGGTTGATCAGGCCGACCTTGAAGGGCGCCACCGACTCCGGCCAGATGATGCCGGCATCGTCATGGCTCGCCTCGATGATAGCACCCACCAGCCGCGACACGCCGATGCCGTAAGACCCCATCTCGACGGTGATCTGCTCGCCGTTCGGCCCGGCGACCACGGCGCCCAGCGGCGCCGAGTACTTGGTGCCGAAGTAGAAGATGTGACCCACTTCGATGCCGCGTGCGTTGACCAGTTCTTCCGGCGCCAGCGGTGAGGTCGCCGGATCGTGCTTCTCATCGGTCGCGGCGTAGATGCTGGTGTATTTCTCGAAGAAGGGGCCGAGATCGTCGTCGAAGCCGGGAGCGCTTTCCAGCACGTTCAGGTCCAGCCATTCCTTGTCGCAGAAAACGCCGCTCTCGCCGGTTTCCGCCAGGATGATGAACTCGTGGCTGAGGTCGCCGCCGATCGGGCCGGTATCGGCCTGCATCGGGATCGCCTTCATGCCCAGGCGCGCAAAGGTCCGCAGATAAGCCAGGAACATCTTCTGGTAGGAGCGGCGGGCGCTGGCGCCGTCGATATCGAACGAATAGGCGTCCTTCATCAGGAACTCGCGCCCGCGCATCACGCCGAACCGGGGCCGGATCTCGTCCCGGAACTTCCATTGGATATGGTAGAGGTTGCGCGGCAGATCACGGTAGCTCTTCACCGCCGAGCGGAAGATGTCGGTGATCATCTCCTCATTCGTCGGACCGAACAGCATCTCGCGGTCGTGCCGGTCCTTGATGCGGAGCATTTCCTTACCGTAGTCGTCGTACCGCCCGCTCTCCTTCCAAAGCTCGGCCGGCTGGATCGTCGGCATCAGCAGTTCCTGCGCGCCCGCGGCGTCCTGCTCCTCCCGGACGATCTGCTCGATCTTCTTCAGGACACGGAAACCCAGCGGCAGCCAAGCATAGATGCCGGCGCTCGTTTGCCGGATCATGCCGGCGCGCAGCATCAGCCGGTGCGAGACGATCTGTGCCTCGTTGGGGTTTTCCTTGAGGGTGGGCAGGAAATAGGCGGACAACCGCATTCGGGGTCTCTCGGGGCTCGTGGAGGATCGGGCATTCGGCCCGGTCCGATGGCGAGAGGACTGTAGGGAATAGCGGCGCCCAAGTCCATGGCCGGGGGTGACGCACTCGCCCCCGGCCATCTTTGCTTACTTAGGTTGCTTACTTAGGAAGCGTGCCCTGGACGCCTTCGACATAATAGGCCATCGAAAGGATTTCCGGATCGGTCGCGGTCTTGCCTTCGGCAACGACGACCTTACCCGATTGGTCCTTGATAGGGCCGGTAAAGGGATGCAGGGCGCCGGACTTGATGTCCGCGATAGCCTTGTTGCCCAGCTCCTTCACGTCTGCCGGCAAAGCTTCGTTGAAAGGCGGAAGGAAGACGGTGCCGGTGGCCAGACCGCCCCAATAGTCTTCCGACTTCCATGTGCCGTCGAGCACCGCCTGAACGCGCTGCTCATAATACGGATTCCAGTCGTCGACGACCGAGGTAAGATGCGCCTTCGGACCGAACCGGCTCATATCGGATGACTGTCCGAAGGCATAGATGCCACGGGCTTCGGCTTCCTGGATCGGCGCCGGACTGTCGGTGTGCTGCGCCAGGATATCGGCTCCCTGGTCGATCAACGCCTTGGCGGCAGCCGCTTCCTTGCCGGGATCGTACCAGCTATTGACCCAGACGACACGAACCTGGGCCTCCGGATTGACGCTGCGCAGCGCCAGCGTGAAGGCGTTGATGCCGCTGACGACTTCGGGAATCGGGAAGGAACCGATATAGCCGATAATGTTCGACTTCGTCAGCTTACCGGCGATCAGGCCGCAGACGGTCCGCCCTTCATAGAAGCGGCCCGAATATGTCGCGACATTGGCGGCCCGCTTGTATCCGGTGGCATGCTCGAACTTCACCTTTGGAAAGCGCTGCGCGACCTTCAGCGTCGGATTCATGAAGCCGAACGAGGTGGTGAAGATCAGTCCATGCCCACCCTGGGCCAATTGCTGGATCACCCGCTCGGTATCGGGACCTTCGGCGACGTTCTCGACATAGGTCGTTTCGATCTTATCGCCGAAATGCTGCGCAACATGCTTGCGGCCAAGATCGTGCTGATAGCTGTAGCCGTGATCCGACACGGGGCCGACATAGACGAACCCGACCTTCAGCTTATCGGCGGCGAGCGCCTTGTTGCCGAACGATCCACTCAAGGAGCCGCTGAACGGGTTGGCGGTGAGTGCCGCTGCGGTACCGGCCACCGAAAGGCCGAACTGGCGTCTGTTCATCATTGTTCTTGTTCCCTCCGAGAGAGTTGATTCAGGCAACCCGGTGACCGGACCGGTTGGTAAGGAGTTGGTCGATAGGCGGACTCCACGCGCACCACGTCCGTCAGGATGAAGACCTGCCGAGGGGTGGAGAAGCCAGGATTTTGGTGAAAGACCTTACGCATTTCAGCCGTATCCGACGCTGTTCATGATGTTGAACCGTCCGGCGTCGAAGAATGCGCCTATACCTTTTCGTGTGCACCAAATATGCAAAGCGTGCAACAGGCATTTGCCTGTCCATGGCCCGAGGCAGTGGGCAAAGCGCCGGCGGCCAGCCAGAAAGTCAGTGACGGTGATGCAGCGGGGGCGTAAAGTTGAGTACATAAGAAGAAAAATGGCCGCGCTGTAACCGCAGCGCGGCCTGAAGTTAGGGAGGAATCGCCACCAGGCGTCGGTAAGAGGGATAAACCCTCTCAGCGATAAAAATTATTGTATGAGGGACTGAACAAGGCAAGCCACAAAATGGGGTTTGCCTTTCCTTTTGCTCATTTTCTCGCTCTTTTGCTGAGTATTTGGGCTACTGAATAGCTTTCATCCATCGCTTTGCACAAAATTTCGGCTTAGTATCCGGTGAACCCTCCCCTCTTCGCTCGAATCCAGGGTGGACTCAGCTTCTCGAGCTGATCATGCACTGGACAGCCCATATTATGGGCACCTGGCAGATAGCCGAGACTCATCAGGAACTCTCCAACTATCTCGCCGCCGGTGAAGCGGAACTGCTTCTTGAACAGTTTCACCCAATCCGGCTTCACCAGAGGATGGTGTGCCTCGATCCAGGCCGCAAAGCCGCCGTGGCTCGCCCGGAGCGCCTGGACGCGCCGGGCGTTCTCGATCACCGCATCGATCTTAAGCCGATTACGGATGATCCCCGCATCGGCCAGCAACCGCGAACGCTCCAACTCACCGTAAGCTGCGATACGGTCCACGTCGTAGTTATCGAAAGCGGCGGCAAAAGCCGCACGCTTCTTCAGGATCGTCAGCCAAGACAAGCCGGCTTGGTTGATCTCCAGCACCAGGCGTTCGAACAGGACTCGTTCATCGGCTGAAGGAAAGCCATATTCCGTGTCATGGTAAGGCCCGTGCCAGGGGTGGCCGGGCGCGGCTTCGCAGTAAGTCAGGCCCATGGCGGGGCAGCACTCCGGTTATGTCAATTCAGGCCCGGAAGGAAAACAGGCCGGAAGTGATGGTCAGATAAATCACAACCCAGATGACCGCCGCGATCACCGTGGTGACCAGGAACTTAAGTCCGATCCGAGGCTTCGACGGGGCGCCGGCTGCTCTGCCGGCGTCCGTATCGTCCGGGGTATGGGCGCCCCAGGGAAGGACGGCGAACAGCACCGTCCACCAGACCACGAAATAGATCGCGACCGCCGTAATCCACCCCATCGATCAAGCCTGCTCCAACTCGACCAAAGTGCCCAGGAAGTCCTTCGGATGGAGGAAGAGGACGGGCTTGTCATGCGCGCCGATGCGAGGCTCGCCGTCCCCCAGGACGCGGGCGCCTTCGGCTTTCAGCTTATCGCGAGCAGCCAGGATGTCAGGCACTTCGTAGCAGACATGATGGATGCCGCCCGACGGATTGCTCGCCAGGAACTTGCCGACCGGGCTAGCGTCGCCGAGCGGATAAAGAAGCTCGATCTTGGTATTGGGCAGTTCGACGAACACGACGGTGACACCATGCGCTGGCTGGTCGAGCGGAGCGGATACGGTAGCGCCAAGCGTATCGCGATAGAGAGCGGTCGCCTTTTCAAGATCGGGCACGACGATTGCCACGTGGTTGAGTTTGCCGATCATGGTTCCCCCTTGGTCTTGCTGTCACCGGTGGATATCGCCGGTCAGGGCACAGCTATAGCCGAACCAGATGGACTTCGGTGAGCGGCTTTTTGCCCTGGCTGGCATTGAAGCTGCGTCGAACCGCGATCCGCGCCGCCTGGCGCACCGCCTCGTCGTCCTGCCGTGACTGCAAGGGCAATTCCTCGACCGCCTTGCGGACGGCAAAGCCGACCTCGATCAATATCTCGCCCGCCTCCGGTCCCTCGATAAGGCCCATGACCGTTACCTGCGGCTGGGTTACAAGCAAGCCCTCGCCGTCGATCACGAGAGTGGCAACCGCAGCGCCGTTATACATCATCCGGTGACGCCCCCGCATGACACCGGCGTCCAGCGGTACGATACGCTTGCCGTCCAGCGCCAGCCTGCCGTGCTGAACCTGCCCGACGACTTCGGCGGGACCGGGAGCCAGCCGTATGATCGATCCGTTCTCCGGAATGATGGTCTCCGCGACCTGACACGACCGGGCGATACGGGCATGTTCGGTCTGATGGCGGATTTCGCCATGGACAGGCACGGCCAACTTCGGCCGGACCCATTGATACATCCTGATCAATTCGTCCTGCGCGGGATGTCCAGAGACATGGACGAAGGCATCGTCGGCAGTGATGACATCGACTCCCTGACCGATCAGCAGGTTCTGCACCCGGCCAATCGCCCGCTCGTTGCCGGGGATCTCACGTGACGAGAAAATAACGGCATCGCCGCGCTCCAGGATGATCTCCGGATGATCGTCGGCAGCGATCCGGGATAGCGCCGAACGCGGTTCGCCCTGACTGCCGGTGCAGATCAATACCACCTTGTCTCGTGGCAAGAAGCCGGCATCGTGTTCGCTCACGAAGAGGGGCACGTCCTTCAGGTAGCCGTTTGCCCGCGCTGCCTCGTTGATACGCCACAGCGAACGTCCAACCAGCGCCACATGGCGGCCATTGGCGGCGGCGGCCGCAGCAATACTGTCGAGCCGGGCGACGTTGGTGGCGAAGCAACTGATCGCGATCCGGTTCTGAAACCGCGCAAACAGCTTGATAAGGCTTTCCCGTACGGCCGCCTCGGAGCCGGACGTGCCGGGTACGGTGGCGTTGGTGCTGTCGCAGACCATTG
>DASQKT010000074.1:0-4512 GCA_035630415.1 Skermanella sp. | reverse complement strand
ATCTCCGCCGATCTGGGTGTTCACGCCCAACCTGGACAACTATTACTCCGTGCTATTCAACCGGGACGTCCTGTCCAGCCTGATCAACTCGGTCATCATCGCGGTATCGACGACGGTGCTGGCGGTAGGGCTTGGGACCCCGGCGGCCTATGCGCTGGACCGGTTCGAGTTCAAGTCCAAGGAAGAGCTGTGGTTCTGGTTCATCACCAACCGCATGCTGAGCCCGATCGTCGTGGCGCTGCCGATCTTCATCATGGCGCGGACGCTGAACCTGATCGATACGCATCTGGTGCTGGTGCTGGTCTACCTGACTTTCAACCTCCCCATCGTGGTCTGGATCTGCACCGACCAGTTCAGGGGCGTGCCGCGCGATCTGGACGAGGCGGCCCGGCTGGCGGGAGCGTCGCGGTTCACGATCTTCTGGCGGATCGCCTTGCCGCTGGCGATGCCGGGCGTCGCCGTATCGGCAATCTTCTCCTTCATCTTCTCGTGGAACGAACTGCTCTACGCCCTTGTCCTGACACGAAATACCGCGCGCACGGCGCCGGTTGCGGCGACCAGTTTCATGAGCGGCTACGATTTGCCCTGGGGTGAGATCATGGCGACCGGCACGCTGATCGTGCTACCGGTGATCGTCTTTGCCCTGATCGTTTCCAAGCACCTCGTCCAAGGTCTGACCATGGGAGCCGTCAAGTAAAGGCCGTTGCCGATGCGGGAAGGAAAAAGCTGTGCAGAACAAACACTTGGACGACGATGTCATAGCCAGCTCTGAAGATCAGCTCAACATCCGCATCGCGTGGTACTATTACATCACGGACATGACCCAGCAGCAGATCGCCGACCGCTTCGGCATCACGCGGGTACGGGTCAACAAGGCGTTGGCGAATTCGCGCGAGACCGGCGTTGTCCAGATCCGGATCAACTCCAAGCTGGCATCCTGCATCCGGCTGGAATACGAGCTGGAGCGGATGTACGGGCTGGAGCGCGTGACCGTGGTCCCGACGCCGGAAGACCAGCGCTTCATCTTCCGCGTTCTGGGTGTCGGCGTCGCTCCCTATATCCACGATCAACTCGTGGACGGCTGCACCCTGGCGGTCGGCTGGGGACGGACGCTGCGGCAGGCTGTACGCGAGACGCGCGGCAAGTCGCTGCCGAACCTGAAGGTCCTGTCCCTGCTGGGTGGGCTTCACTACGGGTCGGCCAACAATACGGCGGAGATCGCGTCCAGCTTCGCCAGCCTGTTCGGCGGGTCGTACTATTATCTAGCGGCTCCCGTGTACGCCAGTTCGGACGAGTACCGCGACATGATGCTGGCGGAAGGATCAGTCCAGGACGTCCTGGGGCAGGCCCGCAACGCCGACATGGCGCTGGTGACCGTCGGCGATCTCAGCAAGCGGTCGCTGATGATCGAGCTGGGGCTGGTCAGCCCGGAGGATGCCCGGACGCTGAAAGCCGCTGGCGCGGTCGGTGATCTGCTCGGACATTACCTTAACAAGGACGGCGAAGAGGTTGATCATCCACTGAACCGGCGAGTGATCTCGCTGGATCTGGAAGATCTCCGGCATATCAGGAAGGTCGTGCTGGTTTCCGGCGGACCGTACAAGGCGGACATCATCCGGGCGGTCCTGCTGCGCAAGTTCGTGCATGAACTTGTGATAGACGAGGCGACCGCCGAACAGCTGCTCGGCCAGCCGGTGACGGAAAAACCCCGTTTGGAGAAGAGGGTGTCGTGACGAAGAGTGTGAGCGAACTGGCCGGACGGGCCTGCGCGGAGATCGCTGCAACGTTCGGGAGCATCGATGAGAGCGCCGTTTCGGCGCTGGTCGAGGAGCTTGCGGCGGCGCGGCGCATCGCCTTGCACGGCGTCGGGCGCGAGGGGCTGATGATGCGGGCGCTGACCATGCGGCTGTTCCACATGGGCTTGGACGCTCATCCCGTGGGCGACATGACGACCCCGGCGATCGGAACCGGCGACCTGCTGGTGGTCAGCGCCGGGCCGGGCGAGTTCTCCACCATCATGGCGCTGATCGGCGTTGCGCGGGATGCGGGTGCGCGGGTTGCCGTGATAACGGCGCAGCCGGAGGGTGGGGCCGCCAGGGCGGCAGACGTGGTGATGTGCCTGCCGGCCCAGACGATGGCGAGCGACTCCGGCCCTGGGGCCAGCGCCGTGCTGTCGATGGGCAGCGCGTTCGAGGGCGCCCAGTACGTGTTCTTCGAAGTGCTGGTGCTGTTGCTGCGGGAGCGCCTGGGCATCACCGCCGACGCGATGCGGGCACGGCACACCAATCTGGAATGATCATGACCGAAGAGTTCACCGGCAAGCGGGTGCTGGTTACCGGCGCCGCCAAGGGCATCGGACTGGCGACCGCGAAGCTTCTGACGGAACGCGGGGCCGAGGTGATCGCGTTCGACAGGACCGTGGTCGATCTGGCCGACGTGGAAGCCACGCGGGCAGTCGTGCGCGCCGTTCTGCCGATCGACATGCTGGTCAACTGCGCCGGGATCGTCGAGCTGGAAAGCTTCCTGGAGACAAGCGCCGAAACCTTCGACCGCACCATGGCGGTCAATACCCGCGCGCCGCTTGTGGTGGCCCAGGAAGTCGCCCGCGATCTGGTCCGGCGCGGCAGCGCCGGGGCCATCGTCAACGTGTCGAGCCTCGCCGCCGCCGTCGGGACCAGGGACCATACTGCCTACTGCGCATCGAAGGCAGCGCTGGATGCCATCACGCGGGTCATGGCGCTGGAACTGGGACCGCATCGCATCCGCGTCAACAGCGTCAACCCGGTGGTGACGCTGACTCCAATGGCCGAGAAAGCCTGGAGCGATCCGGCCAAATCCGGGCCGATGCTGGGACGCATCCCGCTGGGGCGGTTCGCCGATCCGGCTGAAGTGGCGGCAACGATCGCCTTTCTGCTGAGCAATGCCGCCGGGATGATCCACGGCACCTGCGTCACCGTGGACGGCGGCTTCAGCGCTGGCTGAGAGCGGCCAGTCGGGGATAGAGATGGCGCAGGCGCGGGTACAGATCGCCGTAGAGCGCCAGCAACTCCGCGTGGAAGTCCGCCTTGGACGCATCCGGCTCGAACACTGCGCCGGTGCGGGTCATGGCGGCTGCCGCTTCGGCGAAGCTGCCGTACCAGCCGATGCCGACCGCCGCCGCTATGCCGGCGCCCAGGCTCGACGCTTCCGCCGTTTCGGCGCGCACGACAGGGCGGGCGGTGATGTCGGCCATGATGCGGCACCACGGGTCGCTGGCCGAACCGCCGCCGATGGCGACGAAGCTTTCTACCGGAGTACCGGTCGCGGCTGCGACCCGGTTAGTCGCGAAGGCCTGTTCCAGCGCGATACCCTCCAGCAGCGAGCGGTAGATCTCTCCCCGGCCATGGTCGGGCGACAGGCCCAGCAGGCAGCCTCGGGCGTCCTGGTCCCAATAGGGGTTCATCACGCCGTTCCAGTAGGGCAGCAGCAGCAATCCGCCGCTGCCGGGACGAACGGCAGAGGCTTCCTGTTCCAGCCGGCGGAAGATGCCGGGATCGGCGTCGGGGTCCAGCCCAAAAACCTGCCGGATCATGGAGTTGACGAGCAACGTTCCCGATCTGAGCGAGGTTTCCAGGATATAGCCGTCGCGGTCGATGGCGCACATCGTCCGGAACGCCGGGTCGATCCGGGGTTCGCGGTCGTAGACGCCGGAAACGACGGCGGTGCCAAGGTTTAGGTACGCCGTGCCCGGCTTAGCGACGCCGGTTCCAAGGCCGCCCGCCTGCCCGTCGCCGCCGCCGGAGACGACCGGAGTGCCGGCGCGAAGACCGGTCGATGCTGCGGCGGATGCGCTGACATGCCCGATGACGGTACCGGGGGCTGAGGCGGTTGGGAATTTACCTATTTCCAGCGGGAGCGCCTGAAGCACATCGTCGGCCCAGACGTGAGCGCCGATGTCGAAAGCGCCGAGTGGATCGGCGCTGGCCCAGCTCGTGGCGAACTCCCCGGTTAGTTGCCGGACGATCCAGGCATGCGGATCGTAGACATGGGCGATGCGGGCGAACACATCAGGCTCGGCGCGAGCCAGCCACGCGAGGCTGTAGACGGCGGGTGCGAAATCCAACGGCTTGCCGGTCAGCGCATGCATGCGCTCGACACCGACTTTAGCCGAAAGGGCCATGACCTCCGCCTTGCGGCGTTCGTCCAGCCACAGGATCGCGGGGCAACGGCCTGTCGTCGGCATCGGTGACCGCAATCGTCTCCCGCTGGTTGACGATGGCGATAGCGGCGATGCTGTCGGCGGAGACCTTGGCCAGGACGCCGGCCAGTGCGGTCTGAACAGTGCGCCACCACGCGTCCGGGTGCTGCTCGTAAGCATTCGGCTCCGGCCGCTCCAGCGTCAGCGGCGCGCGGCCTTCGGCAAGAGCCTGTCCATCGGCGTTCCAGGCGATGGCCTTGGCGGTGGTGGTGCTGAGATCGATTCCGATGACGGTGTCTTGCATGATGGCGCGAGATTAGCATGGTTGATTGAAA
>DASQKT010000073.1:0-8270 GCA_035630415.1 Skermanella sp. | reverse complement strand
GACGCCATCCTGGTCGGCATCTCGAACGACCTGCGCAGCCAGCTTGGCGACCTGCGCCGCCAGATCGTCAGCCTGCGCCGCCAGTTGCTGCCGCAGCGCCGGGCCTTGTCGCGGCTGCTGAGCCAGCCGCCGTCCTGGTGGTCCGCCGACGACCTGCACGACCTGCGGGAAGCAGGCGAGCGGTTCTCGTCGGTCGCCGAGGACCTGGGGGCCGCCGAGGACCGGGCGAAAGTGCTTCAGGACGAATTTTCCGCCAAGCTGGCGGAAGAAGCCAACCGCAACCTGTTCCGCCTGTCGATCGTCACCCTGATCTTCCTGCCGATGACGCTGGTCACCGGCATCTTCGGGATGAACGTGGCAGGCCTGCCCGGCACCCATGACGCCCTGTCGTTCTGGTGGGTCATGGTGCTGATGGTGGCGTCGGCCGGAGCGACGCTTTTGCTGCTGAAGGTCAAGCATTGGTTCTGACGAACCATTCGCATCCATATGAAATTAATCATCGGCGGGTTATCAGAAGGGAGCACTGAAAGCCCTGGCCTGATGACAATCGATATCTTCACTCTGGTCGTAGTCCACTCTCTCGTCTCGCTGGCGCTTGGCATCCTGATGCTGGTCTTCTGGTTGCGGCACCGCCATTTGCCTGGGCTGACGTTCTGGACCCTGGCGACGCTTCTGCTTGGGGTCAGCACGCTGATTTCCGTGATGCGGGGCATCCTTCTGCCGGAGCTGCCGGCTGTCCTGATATCGAACGGGGTGATCGCGCTGAGTTTCGGCTGCTTCTATAACGGGGTGCGGGCGTTCAACGCCTTGCCACTGCGCTGGGCCGGAACCGCCACGGCGGCAACGGCTCTCGTCCTTTTCCAGGGCTGGTTCACTGTTGTGGAGAACGACATCTCGACCCGAGTCGTCGCGTTGTCCCTGGTGCTGTCGGCCGGCGGCCTCCTGATATCCCGCGAATTGGTGCGGAGCGCCGTGCCGGGCATGAGGCTGACGACGGTAACCGCCGCCGTGCTGTTCGCACTGGTGGCGCTGACGCTGGCGGCACGGGCGGGAGCGACCCTGATGTCGCCGCCGGAACCCGATCACATGGGCCGCTTCCCGGCGCATGCGATCCATTTTCTGGTATCGATCATCAGCAACATCCTGGTGGTCTTCTGCCTGCTGATGATGGCGGTGCAGCGGCTGAACCGGCAGGTGGAGGAGCGCAGCGCCCAGCTCGAGGAAGCGCTGAACCGGTCGGAGGACGCCAGCCGGGCCAAGGAACAGTTCCTGGCGATGATGAGCCACGAGTTGCGGACGCCGCTCAACGCGATCATCGGCTTTTCCGACATGCAGCGCAGCGAGATCTTCGGCCCGCTCGGGCATCCGCGCTACCGTGAATATGCCGACGACATCCACTTCTCAGGGACCCACCTGCTGGGCCTGATCAACTCGATCCTGGATATATCGAAGGCGACCGCCGGCAAGCTGACGGTCGCGGTGACGCCGACCGATCCGCTGCCCATTGCGGAGGAAATGCTGAGGATCATCGACCATGCCGCCCGCATCAGGCGGATCAACCTGGAGTTCGATGCCGTCCAGCCGCCGCCTCCGTGTCTGGCTGATCCGCAGGCACTGCGCCAGATCCTGCTGAACCTGCTGTCCAACGCCGTCAAGTTCACCCAGCCCGGCGGGACGGTCAGCTTGGCGATACTCCGCTTCGAGCGCGGTCAGGTCAGGTTCGTGGTCAAGGATTCCGGCATCGGCATGGACCCCCACGATATTCCGCGCCTGCTGAAGCCGTTCGAGCAGAGCTTCAACATCTACGCCAATTCCGGGCAGGGCACGGGGCTGGGACTTCCCATCGTCGATGCGCTGGTGGGGCTACAGGGCGGCAGCCTGAAGATCGAGAGCAGTCCAGGACAGGGAACGACCGTGATCTTCCACCTGCCGGTCGCCGCCTGACGCAAGTGTCCGTTGGCGAGTTGTCGGAAGACTCCGTTTTTCTCTTGTTGAATCAGCGGAAAGGAACTTATCTTTTAATTTCACGGTGGTTGATGGAATCGCCCGGCGTCACCAGTTGCAGGGCCGACAACTTCGGGGGTTTGTCCGTCATGACGACGCTCAAGGAATTCGAAGAAGCGCTGCGCGAGCAGGGGATGGACAATGCCCTGGCCGTGCTGGAGAAGCTTAAGGAGCGCGACCGCGCCAAACGGTCGGTGGCACCGGCACGCCGGGTGACCGGGCGCAAGATGACGCCGGATCTGGCGCAGCAGATCGTGATCCTCCACGAGAACACCAAGATGACCCAGCAGGAGATCGCCTTCAAGCTGGGCGTCAACCAGGGCCGCGTCAACGAGGTCATCAAACGCGGCAAATGGCTGAGCGGCGATCCGCAGTCGCCCGAAGCCGTCGCCAGGGACGAGGCGCTGGAGCGCGCCGCCAAGGGCGTCGGCAAATCGCCCAAGCCGGTGGAGGAACGGAAGCCTGCCGCCCGGAAGAAGAAGGCGGAAAAGGCTGAAAAGCCCGCCGCCGAAGTTCAGGCCGCTCCGGTTAAAGCGGCGCCCGTCAAGCCAGCCCCGGTGAAACCGGTACCGGAAGAGAAGGCCGCCGCCGCAGCGGAAGCGAAGGCCGCCAAGGCGGCGCGGAAGTTCAAGCCGGAAGTGAAGCAGCTTACCTTCGGCGGTCTTTGAAGCCTTTTCCCGCTTATCCATCGTACCCGGACTTGACCTCACAGGCGCCGACATAGAGTGGAATGGGCACACTGAGAAAAGGTCAGGAATGAGTCACAATACCTGGACGCATGGAATGGTTCGCCCGCTGGTGCGTCCGCTGGCGTCGAGCATCGTAACCCCCAATCACATCACCACCCTGCGCTTCGCCACCGCCCTGATCGCCTTCGGCCTGCTGGCCTTCGGCAACGGCCAATGGAACGACTGGGCGGCGGCCAGCTTCCTGCTCTCGTTCTTCCTCGACCGGGCCGACGGGGAACTGGCGCGGCAGAGCGGCAAGTCTTCGCCCTGGGGACACCGCTACGATCTGGTGACCGACGCGCTATCCAACATCCTGATCTTCCTCGGCATCGGGATCGCCTTGCGCGACAGCCAGCTTGGAAATTCGGCCATCGCCCTGGGGCTGCTGGCCGGCTGCGCCATCGTCGCGATGCTGTGGCTGATGACCAGGGTCGAATCCCACGGCGGCATCGGCGCCGCCTCATACTCGGCCACCGGAGGCTTCGATCCCGACGACGCGATGGCGATCATCCCCTTCGCCATCTGGCTAGGCGGCGAGATGCCGATCCTGATCGCCGCCTCGATCGGCGCACCCGCCTTCTTCCTGGGAGCCTGCTGGAAGTTCAGGCGCTATCTGGCGCCGTCCTGAGGGACGGCTGCCGACCGGCGCGCTTCGATCGCCAACCAGACCGCCAGCGCCGGCAATCCCAGCGCCAGATCGCGCGCCCGCCGGATCAATCCCAGTGCCAGCGCCGTGGACGGATCGAGGCCGAGCACCAACCCGAGGGCGACGAAGCCCGCTTCCTGGACACCGATAGCGCCGGGGACGGTGAAGGCCGCCGAGCGCCCGGCCTGCGACAGGCTTTCCAGGATGATCGCGTCGGTCCAGCGCGCCGGCACGCCGAGGAACCACAAGCACAGCCAGATCTCCGCCGCACCGGCGAACCAGCCGGCCAGCCGCCAGAAACAGCTCCACCCGGCAGCCCTCCGGTCGGCATAAATCCGCTCCAGCTCCGTCTGGAACGACCCCATACCGCCGAGCTTGGCCGCCCAGTCCTGCTTGGGCAGCACGGCGCTGACCCAGCGCCACAGCATCCCCAGCCCCCGGCCGCGCTGTATCCCGTAGAACGCGAAGATGCCGCAGCCGAACAGCAGCAGCCCCGAGACGACCGGTACCACCGATCCGACCTCATGGGCCGCCAGCAGCAGGCCCACCCCGATCAGCGCGAAGACCATCTGGGTCAGCGCGCCGAACGTCACGTCGGCCAGGACGGTCGCCGCCGCCCGCGAGGTTTCGACCCCGCTCAGCATCGCAAGCCGCACCCGCGCCAGCTCGCCGCCGATCTGGGCAACCGGAAGCAGGTTGTTGACGCCCTCCCCGATCCAGCGCATCCCGAACAGCGCAGGCAGCGACGGGGCAGGACCGATGAACAGCAGCCGCCACGCGACCACGTCGAGCAGGACCGGCAGCGCATGGGATAGCACGATCGGGACGATCCCCCAGCCAACGGGAGCCAGCGCGTCGCGGACGGCATCCAGCCCCGTTCCCAGGACCAGCGCCACCAGGACGCCGATCCCCGCCAGAGCAGTCAGGACCGGAAGAAGCCTCATCCGCCGCCGTCAGACCCGGAAGACGTAGCTGGAACCGGGAACACGGGCGACATCGGGCGGAAATGCCGCAAATTTGTCGCGGTAATAGGCCTCCCGGTGGTCGCCGTCGGACAGCCGGTTATAGGTCAGGTACAGGATGCGCCGCGCCGCGCCCGTCATGTTCTCGGCGGAGGCATGGGGGACATAGCTGTCGAACAACAGCACGTCGCCGGGTCCCGTCGGGACCGGCTTCAGCCCAACTTCCGCGATCCGGTCGTCGTCCAGCGGCTTCCACTCCTCCCCCAGCAGACCTTGCCTGTGCCAGCCCGGCGCCACCTCCAGGCAGCCGTTCTCCAGCGTCGATGCGTCGATGCCGACTAGCGCCGTGATGAACAGCGGCGCATAGGTGCTCCAGCCGGCCTGCTGGTCCTGATGGGCCTTGAAGCCAGCCCCGCCCGGCATCTTGAAGTTGATCTTTTCCTTGAACAGCACCGCCGGCTCGCCGAACAGCCGCGACACGGTTTCCATCAGCCGCCCCTGCCGGACCAGACGGTCGAAGCCTTCGTGGAACGGACAGAAGTTCTCGATCCGCTGGATGATCCGGGCATCGGGATCAAGCAGGCTGGCTTCGCGGTAGACCCAGTGACTGCCGACCTCCTCGGGTGCCGAGGCCAGTTCCTCGGTCCAGCGGGTTATCTCGGCGACCTCACCAGCATCGAAGAACCTGGGCAGCAGCAGGTAACCGTCGCGCTGAAAGGCTGCGACCTGAGTTTCATCCATCTCACGCACCTCCGGTCATCGGATCGTCGCGCAGCGCCGGCCTGACCTCGGTTTCAGCCTTCACGACATCCTCGGGAAAATCGATCTCGATCCAGGGCAGGTCGGATACGTCCTCGTACCCGAAGGTCCCCGGCGGGCTGGCGAGGATCAGGTCGCGCAGCGGTTCCTCGTACTCCATCGCGCCGCGCCCGCTCTCGACATAGTCCCGCGCACGACCGGCCAGCGCTTCGGCAATGGCGGGCGATAGCCGGAAGAAACCGACGGACTCGCCGTACCAGTCATGGGCGTTCTTCGGCACCTTGTGGAAATCGACGATCCGGCCATCGCGGATGCACAGCTTGACCGGTTCGTCGCCCGGTTCGATGGTACGGTCCAACAGCAGGCAGTTGCCGATCCGGGTCCGGACCAGCCGTTCCATCAGGCGCCTGTCATACAGCACGTCGCCGTCCATCAGCAGGACCGGTTCCCCCCGCATCATTACCGGCTCCGCTACCGCCAGCGACACGACGCTGCCTTCAGTGAAGCGGGGATTCTCGATGAAGGAGACCGGGATCGCCGGCCCGATCCTCGCCACCTCCTCCCGGATACGATCCGCCGCGAAACCGACGACGATGACGGCTTCATCCACCCCGCAGGCGTGGAGGATGGCGAGGTGCCGTTCCAGCAGGCTGCCGCCCCCGAACTTCAGCAGGACCTTCGGAGCGGAGTCATCCCCGCTTCCCAAGCGCCGGCCCCGGCCGGCCGCGAGAATGACGGCTTTCATGATCGAATCCCTCGGGATGATTTGGTGGATGATTTAATGATTGGGGTCTGGTTATCGTCTGCTAAGGTTAATAATTATACCAGCATGACAAAGGCCGAGCAGCGGCCCCAGAGTCAATTATCAACGTCGCGAACCATCCATAAGAATTACCTCTTGTGTACTTTCAAGGAGGCAGGAAGCGTTGCGTAGTAACTTGAATTCGACTGAGAACCCGACAGCATCGACCAGCGCCGCCCCATCACCCCCGGCCCTCAACCGGTTCCAGGCCTTAAGACAGCTCCTGCTTTCGCCCGACCTGTCGTTCCTGATGGAAGCCCATAACGGCCTGTCGGCCAAGATCGTCGAAGAAGCGGGTTTCCAGGGCATCTGGGCCTCCGGCCTGTCGATCTCCGCTTCGCTGGGGGTCCGCGACAACAACGAGGCATCCTGGACGCAGTTCCTCGAAGTGCTGGAATTCATGGCCGACGCCACGTCGATCCCGATGCTGGTCGATGGCGATACCGGGTTCGGCAACTTCAACAACGTCCGCCGGCTGGTGCGGAAGCTGTGCGACCGGGGCGTCGCCGGCGTCTGCATCGAGGACAAACTGTTCCCCAAGACCAACTCCTTCATCGGCGACCACCAACCGCTGGCCGATATGGACGAGTTCTGCGGGCGCATCCGGGCAGGCAAGGACAGCCAGACCGACGACGACTTCTCCATCGTCGCACGGGTCGAGGCGCTGATCGCCGGTCAGGGCATGGACGAGGCGCTGAAGCGGGCGGAGGCGTACCATGCCGCCGGGGCCGACGCGATTCTGATCCATTCCAAGCGTTCCAGCGCCGCCGAGATCCTGAGCTTCATGGAGCACTGGGGGCAGCGTTGCCCGGTCGTCATCGTGCCGACGATGTACTACGCGACCCCGACCGAAGCCTTCCGCGAGGCCGGCGTCTCGACCGTGATCTGGGCCAACCACAATATCCGCGCGGCAATCTCCGCGATGCGCGACGTAACCGGCCGCATCCACCGCGAACAGTCGCTGGCGGGGCTGGAGCGCGAGTTGCCCACGGTCAAGGAAATCTTCCGCCTGACCGGCCAGGACGAGTTGAACGAGGCGGAAAAGCGCTACCTGCCGGTCCGCACCGGTGCGCACGCGATCATTCTGGCGGCCTCGCGCGGCGAACCGCTCGGTCCCCTGACCGAGAGCCTGCCCAAATGCATGATCGACATCCGGGGCCAGCCCCTGCTGGGCCGGCTGGTGGCGACGCTGAAGGAGCGCGGCATCGAGGAAGTCAACGTCGTGCGCGGCTTCGCCAAGGAGACCATTGCGGTCCAGGGCATCCAGACAATCGACAACGACGACTACGCTTCGACCGGAGAGCTGTTCTCGCTGAACCGCGCGCGAGACCGCCTGAACGGCCCGACCGTCGTGATCTACGGCGACATCCTGTTCCGCCCGCACATCCTGGACGGACTGATGGAAACGCCCGGCGACATCGTCGTGGCAGCCGACGCCTTCTGGCAGCGGCGGTCGTTCGAGTCCATCAACCAGCGTGACCTGATCGCGGCGGACACTGCCTATTCCGGCAACTTCCTGGACGAGGAACCGGTGGCGCTCCGCTCGATCGGCGCCCATGACGAGGGCACCGAAATCTGCGGCGAGTTCATCGGCATGGTCCGCTTCAGCGACGAGGGCGCCAGGATGGCGCGCGACGAAATCGACGCGATGGAGGCGGAGGGCGTGCTGCGCACATCGGACCTGCCGGAGCTGCTCAACCGCCTTGCCCGCAGGATCACCGTCAACGTCCACTACGTCACCGGCTACTGGCTGGATGTCGATACGCTGCGTGACCTTGACGATGCCCACCACTTCCCCTGAGATGACGTCATGATCTCGGCCAACACCTTCATCGGGCACGCGCTGGAGCGCGGGTTCGATTTCTACACCGGCGTCCCGTGCAGCTTCCTGACGCCGCTGATCAACGGCGTCATCGGGGGCACGGGATTGCTGCGTTACGTCGGAGCGGCCAGCGAGGGCGAAGCGGTCGCCATCGCGGCGGGCGCCTGGCTGGCCGGCCGCAGGACGGTCGTGATGTGCCAGAACTCCGGCCTCGGCAATGCGGTCAATCCGCTGACCTCGCTGAACGCGCCGTTCCGCATCCCGACCCTGCTGGTGACGACGTGGCGGGGCCGCCCCGGCATCAAGGACGAACCGCAGCACGCGCTGATGGGCGAGATCACGCACGGACTGCTGGACCTGATCCGCGTCGGCCATCGGCCCTTCCCCACGACACCGGACGATCTGGGTCCCGCCCTGGACCATGCCTGCGCCGAGATGGACCGCCTCGACCTGCCGTTCGCCTTCGTTGTGGCGGAGGACAGCGTCGAACCGCAAACCCTGCGCCAGACGCCACCCGCACCCCGGTCACCGGGTAAACGCCTGGATT
>DASQKT010000072.1:0-3590 GCA_035630415.1 Skermanella sp. | reverse complement strand
TCATCGACATGGGGCATGATTGCCCGGATACCACTGGATTTCGGCTCGAAACCTTCATAACGCAAGAGGGGATTGAGCCAGATCAGGCGCCGGCAGCTCTTGTGCAGCCGCTCGATCTCCTCGCCCAGGCCATCGCCCGCGTCGCGGTCCAGCCCGTCGGTGATCAGGATCACGACGGCGCCCTGGCCCAGCACGCGGCGCGACCAGACGCGGTTGAACTCGTGCAGGCTGGTTCCGATCCTTGTTCCGCCCGACCAGTCCTGGACGGCGCCGGAGACCTTCTCCAACGACACGTCGATGTCCTTGTAGCGAAGATAGCGCGTGACGTTGGTCAGCCGCGTGCCGAACAGGAAGGTGTGGACGCGGTCCCGGTCGTTGGTGACGGCATGCATGAAGTGAAGCAGCATGCGGGAATATCGGCTCATCGAGCCGGAAATGTCGCATAGTACAACCAGCGGCGGATGCCGCTCCCGCCGCCGCTTGGTCGCCAGATCGATTACGTCGCCGCCCGATCGCAGCGTCTTCCGCATCGTCGCCCGCAGGTCGGCGCGCCGTCCCAGGTGGCTCAGTTCGAACCTGCGCGTCGGGACGGTCATGATCGGCAGCGACATGCGCTTGATGACCGACTTCGCCATCGCGACTTCCGCTGCCGACATCTTCTCGAAGTCCATCGACTGGATCAGTTCGCGGTCGGACCATGTCAGCGCGGCGTCGATCTCGATCTCCTGGTCCTGCTGCTCGCCCTCACCCTCTGCCGGCTTCGGCTTGTTGGGCTGGAGCGCTTCGGCCAGCCGGCGCGACAGCTCCGGCCCTTCCTGCTTCAGATCAGCCTTCAGCGACGGCAGCAGCAGGGCCATCATCCGCTTCAGGATGTCGGGATTGCGCCAGAAGACATGGAACGCCTGATCGAACAGCTCGCGCTGGTCGCGCCGGTTCACGAAGACGGCGTGGAGCGTCCAGTAGAAGTCGCGGCGGTTGCCGATGCCGACGGCCTCGACGGCTTCCAGCGCCTGCAACACCTTGCCCGGCCCGATCGGCATGCCGGCGACGCGCAGGCAGCGGGCGAAATGCATGATGTTGGCCGACAGCCGGCCGCCGTCGATCTGGATGTCTCGGGTGTCCTGGACCATGCCGGTGTCAGAGCGGGCGGGTGAGGGACAGTTCGGCCTTGACCTGGGTCAGGATGCGGTTCGCCTCGCTGCCCTGAATACGGGCGATGTCGTCCTGGTATTTCAGCAGGGTGCCGAGCGTGTCGTTGATCGTCTCGGGGTCCAGTTCCAGCCGGTCGAGCTGGGTCAGCGCCTGTGCCCAGTCCAGCGTCTCCGCTACTCCTGGCAGCTTGAACAGGTCCATGCTCCGAAGTTTCTGGACGAATCCGACGACCTGCTGCGACAGCCGCTCCGGCACGCCGGGCGCCTTCACCCGCAGGATTTCCAGTTCGCGCGCGGCGTTTGGATAATCGACCCAGTGGTAGAAGCAGCGCCGCTTGAGAGCGTCGTGGATTTCGCGCGTGCGGTTGGACGTGATGATGACCATTGGCGGCTGCTCCGCCTTGATCGTGCCGAGTTCCGGAATCGTGATCTGGAAGTCGGAGAGGACTTCCAGCAGATAGGCTTCGAACGGCTCGTCGGTCCGGTCCAACTCGTCGATCAGCAGGACCGGCGGTCCTTCGATGCTGGATTCGAGCGCTTGAAGCAGCGGGCGCTTAATCAGGAACTCCGGCGAGAAGATATCGCCACCCAGGCTCTCGCGGCTCCGATCGCCGGTCGCTTCCGCAAGCCGGATCTCGATCATCTGCCGGGCGTAGTTCCACTCGTAGACGGCAGACGAGACGTCCAGTCCCTCGTAGCACTGAAGCCGGACCAGCCGCCGCCCGAGCGTGGCGCTTAAGACCTTGGCGATCTCGGTCTTGCCGACCCCGGCCTCGCCTTCCAGGAAAAGCGGTCGGTTAAGCTTGAGCGACAGGAAGAGCGCTGTCGCCAGCGATCTTTCGGCGACGTAGTCGCCTTGGGAGAGCAGGTCCAGAGTCTCATCGACGGAGGCGGGCAGGGGCTTTGTCATGGTCTCGGCAGGCAGTGATTGGAGAAACTGGGGAGGAGTCGCGTTGGGCCACGGCCCAACCTACGGAAGACTCGTAGGTTGGGCCGTGGCCCAACGACTTCAACGCACCCCCAATGGATCGGTCGGCGATGGATCAGCCAGCGGCCCTGACGACCGCGCGCTTAGCCATGACGGCAACAAGGTTGGCCCGATACTCGGCGCTGGCATGGATATCCGCGTTCAGTCCGTCGGCATCGACGGTCAAACCGTTGAGCGCCGCCGCACTGAAGTTGGACGACAGCGCCTGCTCCGCCTCCGGCCAGCGGAACACGACAGGCCCGGCCCCCGTCACCGCGACCCGGACGGCCCCGTCCACCTCGGCGACCAGCACGCCGACTGTGGCGTAGCGGCTGGCTGGATTGGGGAACTTGGCGTAGCCGACGCGCCCCGGCTTCGGGAAGGCTACCGCCGTGACGACTTCGTCCAGTTCCAGCGCCGTTTCGAACATGCCGGTGAAGAACTCTTCCGCCGGGATCGTCCGCTTGTTGGTGTGGACGGTGGCGTTCAGGCCGACCAGCGCGGCAGGATAGTCGGCCGACGGGTCATTGTTGCAGATCGAGCCGCCCAGCGTGCCCCGGTTGCGGACCTGCGCGTCGCCGATGCCGTTCGCCAGTTCGGCCAGTTCCGGGATCAGCCGCCGCACGATGTCGCTGCCGGCCACTTCGGCATGCTTGGTCGTGGCGCCGATCACCAGACCGCCGCCTTCCTCGCGGATGCCGTGAAGCTCCGCCACTGCTCCCAGGTCGATGACGTCGGATGGCTGAGCCAGACGCTGCTTCAACGTCGGGATCAGCGTCTGGCCGCCGGCGATGATCTTGGCGTCTTCCTTGCTGGAAACCAGTCCGGTTACTTCGCTCAGTGAAGTCGGACGATGATATTCGAATGCGTACATGTGTTTCTTTCCTCCCCGTCCCTTATTCCGCCGCCAGCGGTACCGATGCGTCCTGGATCGCCCGCCACACGCGCAGCGGCGTCGCCGGCATGTCGATGTGCTGGATGCCCAGGTCCGCCAGCGCGTCAACGACGGCGTTCATAACAGTGGCGCTGCCGCCGATGGCCCCGGCTTCGCCGCAGCCCTTGACGCCCAGCGGGTTGTGCGTACACGGCGCTTCCTCGTGGTACTGCACGATGAAGCTCGGCACGTCGTCGGCCCTGGGCATGCAGTAGTCCATGTACGAGCCGGTCAGAAGCTGGCCGGTCTGCGGGTCGTAGACGCAGTTTTCCATCAGCGCCTGTCCGATGCCCTGGACGATACCGCCATGGACCTGACCTTCGACCACCATCGGGTTGATCACCCGCCCGAAGTCGTCGACCGCCACGAACTTCTCGATCCGCACCACCCCGGTTTCCGGGTCGATCTCGACCTCGGCGATCTGGGTGCCGTTGGGATAGGTGAAGTTCTTGGGGTCGTAGAAGGCCTGCTCGTCCAGCCCCGGCTCCAGCTCGTCGAGCGGGAAGTTGTGCGGCACATAGGCCGACAGCGCCACGTC
>DASQKT010000071.1:0-4009 GCA_035630415.1 Skermanella sp. | reverse complement strand
GGCCTCGCCGTCAACTTCATCGAATGCTGAATGGCATCGACTGCTGAAAGACCGTGAAATGGCAACTTCCATCGAGCACTTCTTCTCCGCCTCCGTGGCCGACAGCGACCCGGAACTGGCGTCGTCGCTACGCCGCGAGCTCGCCCGTCAGCAGGATCAGGTCGAGCTGATCGCGTCGGAGAACATCGTTTCCGCCGCCGTGCTGGAAGCCCAGGGCTCCGTCCTGACCATCAAATACGCCGAAGGCTACCCCGGTCGCCGCTACTACGGCGGCTGTGAGATCGTCGATATCGCGGAACAACTGGCGATCGACCGCGCCAAGGCGCTGTTCGGCTGCTCCTACGCCAACGTCCAGCCGCACTCCGGCGCCCAGGCCAACCAAGCCGTCTTCATGGCGTTGCTCCAGCCGGGCGACACGATCCTCGGCATGTCGCTGGCGGCAGGCGGCCACCTGACCCACGGCGCCTCGGTCAACCAGTCCGGCAAGTGGTTCAATGCCGTTCAGTACGGCGTCCGCCGCGAAGACGCCCTGATCGACTACGATCAGGTCCGCGATCTGGCGCGTGAGCACAAGCCGAAGCTGATCGTTGCCGGCGGCTCCGCCTATCCCCGCGTCATCGACTTCGCCCGTTTCCGCGAGATCGCCGACGAGGTCGGTGCCTATCTGATGGTCGATATGGCCCACTACGCCGGCCTGATCGCCGGCGGCGTCTACCCCAACCCGGTCCCGCACGCCCACGTCACCACGACGACCACTCACAAGACCCTGCGCGGCCCACGCGGCGGCATGGTCCTGTCCAACGACGAAGCGCTGGGCAAGAAGATCAACTCCGCCGTCTTCCCCGGCCTCCAGGGTGGTCCGCTGATGCATGTCATCGCCGCCAAGGCCGTGGCGTTCGGCGAGGCCCTTCGGCCGGAGTTCAAGACCTATGCCCGCGACGTCGTGGACAATGCCCGCGCCCTGGCGTCCCGGCTGGTCGAGGGCGGCGTCGATATCGTCTCCGGCGGGACCGACAGCCACATCGTCCTGGTCGATCTGCGCCCCAAGGGACTGACCGGCAAGGCCGCTGAAGCCAGCCTGGAACGCGCCGGGATGACCTGCAACAAGAACGGCATCCCGTTCGACCCGGAAAAGCCGATGGTCACGTCAGGCGTCCGCCTCGGCACCCCCGCCGCCACGACGCGCGGCTTCGGCGTCGCGGAATTCACGTTGGTCGGCGAGCTGATCACGGAAACCCTCGACGGCCTCGCCGCCAGCAACTCCGGCGACAACGCCGCCGTGGAAGCCAAGGTCCGCAGCCGCATCCATGAATTGTGCGGCCGCTTCCCGATCTACGGCGGCCAATCGCTGGCCGCTGCTGCGGAGTAGGCAGGCCCTGCCTTCAGTTGGGCCGGTTCGCGTCGAAAACATCCGAGATGGCAGCGGCGTCAAACACCCGATCCAACCACTCGTTCAATTCTTCGGATGTCGCCGACTGTATCCGATCGGCGACATCCGGGGATAACTCGCCGAACCGACGATGAAGCTGTTTGGAGAGTGTTTCTGCTAATACCTGAGCACGGGTTTCGGCAATAACTTGATCACGAAATTCAATCAGAGCCTGTGCTCTCACCTCATCCGCCCACCGCTTGAACCGTTCTGGCACCATGTCTCGCATCTCCGATAGTTCGTTCGGGAAACCGGTCTGTGCTGAAAGAGTGTAACCCACTATCTCGGTAAACAACCGCTCCAGTGCTTCGTGGTCCGGTTGCCAGCACCGTCAATTTATCCGTTTGTCGTCAAAAACGTCGGAAACGGAAGCGGCGTCCACTACCCGATCCATCCATTCGTTCAATTCCGCCGTCTTTGCCGACCGAATACGTTCGGTCATTTCTGGCGGCAGCGTACCGAAGCGGCGGCCAAGCAGCCTTGAAAGCGCATTGGCCAGCGTCTCAGCCTCGGCATCAGCCCGTACCTCGTCCGCCCATCGCTTGAACCGTTCTGGCACCATGTTCCGCATCTCCAATAGGTCGTTCGCCGGCAGGGCGGTTTGTTCGTTTGCGAAGCCGGGCTGCTCTGACAGAGCGTAGCCTACTATCTCAGTGAACAACTGCTTCAGTGTCGCATAGTCCGGGTGTTGCCGGAACCAGCCGATGATCTCATCCACCAGACCAAAAACTTCCGCCGGACCGGGGCCGGCTTCCAGCCGGAACAGCAGCGCTACCAGACTGTCGCGGCGCTCTAGTTCGCTGCCGGGCAAGGCCCTCTCGTCCACCAGATGATAGCGGATGTCCGGCTGCCAATGCCACAGCGCCGAATCCACCGGCAGCGCCACCAGCTCGGTCGTTCCGGTCGGCGCGTTCCACGCCTTGTCGCCGTTGTAGAGCACGACCGGCAGGACCGGCGGCAGCCGGTCGCCCGGCTTCAGCCTCATCTCGTCGATGATCTGCTGCCAGAGCAGTCCGGCATAGACCTGGATGCGGACCGGCATCCACCAGTCGATCTGCGACTGGAACTCCAGCATCAGGTACAGGTAGACGTCGCCGCCGTATTCCGTCGGGATGCGCCAGATCACGTCGCCTTCCCGCCGCCGTCCGCCGCGCCCGTGGAACTTCGCGTTGACCCGCTCCATCCGGCTGAAGTCCAGCCCTAGCGCCAATGCAGCCGGCACGAAGTCGCGGACGAACTGCTCGACCATGACCGGATACGAGAACAGGCGGTGATACAGGGAATCGGAAGGGTTCAATCGATAGTCATTCGCGGCAAAAGTGCGGTACGCCGCATCCAGCACGCGGCCTCCACACCCTGCAAGCCCGCGCCGCGCCATGCGACGGTATGCCCATTCGCAGACCCCGATACACCTTGTCGCAAGTTGACGGAATTTTGTCGCGGCATGGCATGTGCGAATGCCCGCGCGGGCGAATTCTTAGAACCGTAACAATGATGGGGAACCGAGACACATGTCTCCCGTCGAAGCGCTTCTCCGCCCCTTGAAAATCAAGCACCTGACCATCCGCAACCGGGTGATGAGCACGTCGCACGCGCCGTCATACGGCTCGGACGGCAAGCCCAAGGAGCGTTATCAGCTCTATCACGAGGAGAAGGCCAAGGGCGGCATCGGCCTGACCATGTTCGGCGGCTCGTCCTCGGTGGCGCTGGACAGCCCGGCGGCCCCGTGGAACCAGATCTCCGTCGCCGACGACAGCGTCATCCCCTTCTTCCAGGAGTTCGCCGACCGCGTCCATCAACATGGCGCCGCCCTGATGATCCAGCTCACCCATATGGGCCGGCGGACCAAGTGGGACACCGAGAACTGGCTGCCGACCATGTCGGCGTCACCGAAGCGCGAGCCGGCCAGCCGTTCCATCCCGAAGGAGATGGAAGACACCGACTTCCGCCGCATCATCGCCGACTACGCCGCGGCCGCGCGCCGCTGCAAGGAAGGCGGACTGGACGGGTTCGAACTGTCCGCCGCCCACGGTCACCTGATCGACCAGTTCTGGAGCCCGTCGGTCAACAAGCGCACCGACAAGTACGGCGGCAGCCTGGAAAACCGGATGCGCTTCGGCATCGAAGTGCTGGAAGCCTGCCGCGAAGCGGTCGGCGACGACTACATCATCGGCATGCGCATGTCGGGCGACGAGCTGATCGACGACGGCCTGACCCACGAGGACTGCGTCGCCATCACCCGCACCTACGCCGAACGTGGGTTGATCGACTTCGCCAATGTCCTGGGTGGGCAGGCGCGCGACCATCTGGCCCATGCGATCGTGCTGCCCAACATGTCGTTCCCGGTGGCGCCCTTCCTGTTCCTCGCCAGCGCCATCAAGCGCGAGGTCGATATCCCGATCTTCCACGCCCAGCGCGTCACCGACGTCAACACGGCGGGACGGGCGGTCGCCGAAGGGCATGTCGATATGGTCGCGATGACCCGCGCCCATATCGCCGACCCGCATCTTGTGCGTAAGCTGATGGAAGGCCGGATCGACGACATCCGGCAATGCGTCGGCGCCGGCTACTGCATCGACC
>DASQKT010000070.1:0-6185 GCA_035630415.1 Skermanella sp. | reverse complement strand
GTCGCTCCGGCGATCAGGGTGGACAGGTTGGAAACCAGCTTTTCGCCAGCGGGCCTCAGCTTCCGTGCGACCAGAGACTCTCGCGTGGAGCGTGCCTGCTTGACCTTGGCGAAACCTTCGCCGTATTCCTTGGAAAGCTGGAGCATTCTCTTCAGGCGGGTATGGCTGGCCGGGTCCTGCGTGACGGAGAGGACGTGTTCCAGATCGGTGGCGATCAGCCCCAGCTCATGTTCCGCATACTCGGCCGAGGCTGCGCCGCCGTCGTTGATATGCAGCAGGACGGAGCGTCGCAGTTCCGCGAAGTTCAGGCTGATCGTCAACACGCGGCCGGTATCGGTCGACGTCGCGCCATATTCCTCGAAATGGTCTTTCGTCTCGGACAGCTCGTAGACCCCATATCCCCCCACGATCCCCAGCAAACTGAGAACGAGCGCGAAGCCGAAGTAGATGCGGAACCCGATCCTGAATCGGGAAAAGAGAGCGTTCATGGGGAGCTTCTCACCAGTCGGGAAAATGTCTTCGTTTGTGTCGCGGCTTTGCTGCGTTGCAGCAGGAAAATCCGATTGGTGGTATATGGCGGATCAGGTTTTTGATCCAGGCAGGTTGAGGCAGTTCCACTTAAGATGTGCCAATTAGCCGCGCGTAAAAAATTAGAAACCTATACGTTTATGCAAGGTGGACGCGAATGCGATTCTCACGAAATATTTAACCCTTTAGGCTAAGATCGGGTGACATGGTGTTCAACAGATGCTGAATGATGGCCGCTGATCCACGACTGACGCCGCTTCCCGGCAAAAAGCCCGTGACGCCGGCCGCCGACTGGAGGCCGCCGGTACCGGTCCGCAAGCCCGGAACCGATTTCGCCTCGACGCTGGCGGCGTCGGAAGCGCCGGTGCCCGGTCGTAAACCGGCGGCTGCCGCTTCGTCCGAGGAGCCGGTGATCGGTGCGATCCGCTCCGTTGCCGGGCTGTCGGGCAACAACTTCGCGGCGCTCTTGTCCCAGGCGCAGCAGGAAAGCGGGCTGGACGTCAAGGCGCGCAACCGCAAAAGCACGGCGACGGGGCCGTTCCAGTTCATCGAGCGGACTTGGCTGGACCTTGTCCGCCGCCACGGCTCCGCGTTCGGGCTGGGCGATACCGCCGATAAGATCACGGTCGTGAAGGGTGTGCCGACGGTCCGCGATCCGGCGCTGCGCAAGCAGATCCTCGCCCTGCGGGAAGATCCCAATATTTCGGCGGGAATGGCTGCCCGTTATCTCGGCGAAGGCAAGGAGCGGCTGGGCAAGATGCTTGGGCGTCCCGCTTCCACGATCGAGGGGCGGATCGCCTATATCATGGGACCGAGCGGTGCGGCCCGCCTGATCGGCGCCGCCGAGAAGACGCCGGGCGCCGCCGCGCGCGACGTGCTGCCTTCCGCGGCCGCCGCCAACCGCAACCTGTTCCACGACAAGCGGGGTCACGCGCTGACCGCTTCGGAAGTCGTCAACCGGCTGACCAAGCGCATGGCGGCGGACCAGGAGCGGTTCGCCCGGATCGAGGACGAGGCGCCCGATCCCTTCAACGCGCCGGCCCATTCCAACGCGCTGCTGTTCGCCCAGCAGGACGATAGCGGGGCTGACGACGCCTGGGACGACGACCTGTTCTCGAAGCCCGCCGGGGAGTCGGCCGAAGACCCGCCGCCGCCAGGACGGCACCGGGTCTGAATACCGGGCCTATAAACACCAGATCTGAGCACTGCGCCTGAGCGCGTCGCCTTTGCCTGTAAGCCGAGCGGCATTATTTGGGATGGCGGGCCAGCCATTCCTTGAGTTGGGCGATTTCGCCTTCCTGAGCGCTGACGACCGCTTCGGCCAGTTTCCGGATCTCAGGGTCCTTGCCATGCTTCAGCACGATCCGGGCCATGTCGATGGCTCCCTGGTGGTGCGGGATCATGCTTTGGGCGAAGTCGCGGTCGGCGTCGCCGCTGAGGGCGATCCCCATGTCCTTGTGCATCTTCTCGTTGGCACTGCGGAACTCGTCGATCACCGGATTGCCGGAGGCTGGCATCTCGTGGGCCGAATGGCTGCTTGCTGGCGCCTGCTGGGACAAGGCAGGCGTTGCCGACAGCGCGCATCCGAGAAGTGCCGCCAGGAAGGTGGTGCTTGCCAGTGTTCTCATGATCTCCAATCTCCGGAACTGCCGCAAAAGAGCTTGCGCGGGCATGAGGCTAAACCTTTCAGCCACGGGAAGGTCAACATGTCAGCCTTGCCGCGCCATCAGGGATCGTATGGGGCCGTCCGACCACACCGGCGCTGAAATTGCGCGGTGAGCCTGATCGCGGATGGTCCGTCACCTACATCAGTGGCGTATCCTGGACGCCGAAGCCATCCCTTGAGGATCGGGTTCGCGGTGCCGGGACAATATGCCTCGAAATCGCATGTGGGTAGCCGGCCTGGACGCAACGGCGGTGTCGGGCGCGTGTTGCCCCTGTAGGGTAGCCCAGTGCAAGGGTGAGGGTGCAAGAGTGAGTTAGCCAAGTGCAAGGAGACGGACGCGATGAGGATCGATGTCAAGCTGCGCGAGGAACTGGCGCAACAGCTCTACGAGGAAAGCGACCGGACGGGCGTCGCCTGGGTAAGGCGGCCCGAGTCGGTCAAGCATGCCTTCAGGGAAGCGGCCGAGCGGAAGCTCAGGGGCCACGATGAAGGCCACGCTGGGCACGGCCCTGCTCACGGCCTTGGCCATGCCCACAACCACGACCGCCCTCATCATGGGGTGGGATCGCATCGGGTTCATCAGGCCGGCCATAACAAGGACAAGCCGGTGATGGAGCCCTGTAGGCGGTGACAGCCACCCCAAGCGTTGTACTGGACACCAATATCCTTGTCGCCGCCGCGACCGGGGCCGCCGCGACCGGGGCCATTGTGATCAGTGCCGATGCCCACCTGTTGTCGTGCCGGGATGAGCTGCCTGTAGCGGTGTTGACCGCCCGCAAGTTTCTGAGCATGACAGGGGACATGCCGGGAATGGCAGCGCAGGTGCCGCTGCTGGAGAGCACCACTACTTAAGGTCAGGGGAACGATCATGTCATTCATCGACAGCCTTGTGAGCCATCTGGGCGACATCGATATCGAGGCCGATGCGCTGCCGGCCCTGGTGCCGGCGGTGATCGCGGCGGGGGCGCTTATCGCCTTCGCCGACGGGGCGGTCGAGCCGAGCGAGCTTGAGGAAATCGACGACGAGGCGCTGAAATGCCTGATGGGCGATCCCTCGGCCGCCGAGGACATCCACCGCGTCGTCGGCCTGCACATGTCGAACTTCGACCGCGATCCGGAATACGGCCATGACCGCGCGCTGGCCGTGCTGGCCGATTTCGCGTCCGATGCGCCGGACGATCAGAAAATTACCGTGATGAACGCCGCCCTGCATATCGCCCGAGCCTGCCACCACGGCGACCTGACGCCGCCGGAATGCGAGGCGGCGCGGGAAGTGGCCAAGATCCTGAAGCTGGACTTGGCGGCCCACGGGCTTTGACGGGAAGTTTCCTCGATGGCAAAGGCCGGGACGGAAAGAGGCCGGGTACTGCTGTGAGCACCCGGCCTCGCGCATGCCTTCCCGTGGACAGTCCGCCGATCGCGCGGTATCGGCCGCGAGTTATCGGTTGCGGGGCGCCATCACCAGGCAATCCTGACCTTTGGCTTCGAGACGGGAGCAGGCCTGCTCGGCCGCCGTCTTGGTCAGCCCCGTGAAACGCGCCTGGAAAGACCCGTTCCTGCCCTTGATCACCGTGCTCCCCGCACCCTTCAACTGTGCCGGGATGATCTTGCCGGTCGCGTCCAGACCGACCTGTCCGGCCTTCTGGCTCTTGTAGGCGCCGATCTGGATCGTCCATGAACCGGGCTTGGCGGCGTCTTCACGGGGCTTCGCGGCGTCCGTGGTCTTGGCGACCGCCTTCGGCTGCCGGACCTGGGGTTGTGCTGCCGCCTTGATCGCGGAGCGCATGGCCGGGACCGCCGCAGCGACTTCGATGGTGGCGACGTTGGGCCGCAGCGGAGCGACGCCGAAGCCGTGGTCGAGCAATGCCGCGACCCGGTTGTCGCGTTCCTTGGACGTCCGGCCGCCGAGCACCACGGCGATCAGGCGCCGGCCATTCCGCACCGCCGTTCCCGCCAGATTGAAGCCGGACGCGTTGACGAAGCCGGTCTTGATGCCGTCCATGCCGTCGTAGCGGCTCATCAGGCGGTTGTGCGTCTGGACCGGAGCGCCGTTATAGGTAAAGCTGGTGCGGCTGAAATACGGATAGTGGCGGGTATGTCCCTTGATCAGCGCCTGCGACAACGTGGCGATGTCCCGCGCCGTCGTGAGCTGCCGGCTGTTCGGCAGGCCCGACGCGTTGTGGAAGCTGGTGTTGCGCATGCCCAGCATGCGCGCTTTCATCGTCATCATTTCGGCGAACTGCTCTTCGGTCCCACCGATCGCTTCGGCCAGGACGACCGCGGCATCGTTGGCCGACCGGGTGACCAGTCCCAGTACGGCGTCCTCGACCCGGATCGTCGTGCCGGCCACGAGGCCGAGCTTCGACGGCGCCATGTTCTGCGCCCGGCGCGATACCGGAACGAGCTGGTCGAGCGTCAGATCGCCCTTGTCCAGGGCGTCGAACGCCAGGAAAAGGGTCATCATCTTGGTCAACGACGCCGGCTGGGTGGTGACATCGGCGTTGACCGCATGCAGGACCGCGCCGGTGGCGGGGTCGAGCAGCAATTCCGCATAGGGCGGCGCGGCATGCGCCGGCGTTGCGAAAAACAACAGGGCGCAGACGAACGCTGCGAACAATGGGATGCGCGAGAGCATAATGTTTTGGCGGCGAAACATGATGGTTCCTGGAGGGCACTGCTGTACCACCATTAGGCACCATTGGTTAATAAATTAAGAATGTCATTTCAGGGGTTTGGCCAATACCCCTTCCACCGAAGGTTAAGATCTGGCATACGACTATTGGTTGGCAGTAGAGGAACTATCGAAAGGCCGGTGCCTGATGATGAATGGGCATGTTATCTCGGCGGGTCTGTATATTTCGTGGGCCGACTGCACGAAATGGTGATACGTCTTGCCTGACTTGGAATTCGTTATAATCTCGGGTTGCGAGGCATCCATCATACCGCTCCCGACATGCTTCACCATCGTCGCCACTCTGTGAAAAATGCTGAAAATAGACTGGGATACTGTGCTGGCTGGCTATTTGCGGATCTATAATGTTGCCTGAAATCAAAGAGCGGCATCTGGTTCCCGAGTTCGGCAGCGGCTCATCCCGGATAATAGAGGCCTGGAACAGACAAGCCTGGAACAGACAAGGCTGGAATACAAAAGAATGCCCCGCGCGAGAACTCGATGATTGAAAACTCGGAACCTGCAAAGGCGAAGCGGATTCGAATCATGATCGTCGAGGATGACGCCCTGGTAGCCTTGGGTATTCGCTGCACATTGGACGAACTGGGCTATGAGGTATGCGGCGTGGCGGCATCGGAACCGGAAGCCCTGGCGCTCGCCGGCCGCACCAAGCCGGAACTGGCCCTGATGGACATCCGGCTGCGGGGTCCGACCGACGGCATAGACACCGCCCGCAGGCTTCGGGCGGAATTCGGGATCAGGTCGGTCTATCTGTCGGCCTATACCGATCATCAGACCATGAGCCGGATCACATCCACGTACCCTCTGGGCTTTGTGCAGAAGCCTTATTCCGCTGTACAATTGCGGATAGCACTGGATCTCGCCGTCCGCCGTCTGGGCGCCTGACCGTTCCTGTTCGGCGCTCCGGCCGGGATCAATCCTGGGGAGCACGAAGCATGAGCGAACTTCTGCGTATTCAGCCGGCGCGGCTGACATTGCCCATTCTCCGGCGTATCGCCCGCTCTCCCGATCTGCCCGTGGCGCTTGAATACGGCTGGGAAAAGCCGGTCGAGGCGGCAGCCGCGACCGTCGCCGACGTCATCGCGCGCGGCGACGCCGCCTATGGCATCAATACCGGCTTCGGCCTGCTCGCCCGAAAGCGAATCCCCAACCACAGCCTGCGCGAGCTTCAAACCCGCCTGGTGCTTTCCCATGCCGCCGGTACGGGGGCGCCGTTGTCCGCCGCTACGGTACGCCTGATCCTGGTGCTCAAGGCCGCCAGTCTGGCGCGCGGCCATTCCGGCGTGCGTCCCATCGTGA
>DASQKT010000069.1:0-3983 GCA_035630415.1 Skermanella sp. | reverse complement strand
TGGAAAAGGTGCTGTCCGAACGGTTCGACCTCGCGATCGTCGATATCAACATGCCGAAGATGAACGGGATGTCCTTCCTGCGCGCCTTGCGCGGGCAGCAGGGCGAGGCGGCAGCGCTGCCGGCCCTGGTGATCTCCAGCGAGGCGGGAGAGCGGGACGCGGCGGCGGCGCGGGCGGCGGGGGCGAACTTCTACCTCGTCAAGCCGGTGACGCCCGCCGATCTGGCGCTGCACGCGGCGGTACTGACGGGGATGCTGGCATGAACGCCCTGCTCGAACAGTTCCTGCTGGAAAGTCGCGACCTGATCGCCGAGGGAACGCGCGGCCTGATAGCGCTGGAGCGGTCGCCAGAGGACGGCGAGTTGGTCGTCGGCGTCTTCCGGGTGTTCCACACCCTGAAGGGCTCGTCCGGCGTGTTCGGCATCCAGCCGATGACCCGCATGCTGCATGCGGCGGAAGACATGCTGGCCGCGATCCGCGACGGGCGCACCCCGATCGATCCCGCCCTGATCGACACGCTGCTGGAATGCCTGGACCAGACCGCGCGCTGGCTGGACGAGCTGGAAGTCCGGGACGGGCTGTCCGACGATGCCGACGGCATGGCCGCCGGCTTGATCCGCCGCCTGCGCGGGGACGACGCTGCCGCTACGGCTCCGCCGGACGCGCCGGAGTTCGACGATCCCGGCATCTTCAGCGAAGCCGAGCGGTCGGCGGCGATCGAGGCATTGCGCGGACAGGCCGAAGGGACCTCGATCTTCCGGGTCGTCTACCAGCCCGATCCGCGCTGCTTCTTCAACGGCGACGATCCGCTGAAGCTGATAGCCGGGCTGCCGGGGCTGGCGGCACTCCGAATCTCGCCACAAGGCGATTGGCCGGCGCTGGAAACCCTCGATCCCTTCCGGTGCGATATGCGGATAGACGCCCTGGCGATCGGGGAGGAAGCGGCGATCCGTCATGCATTCCGTCTGGTCGCCGATCAGGTGCGGATCGCCGAGGTTCCGCTCCGCGCGCTCTCCCCGCAGCTCTCCCCTGGCCCGAAGAGCGACGATATCGTCGGCGCCGTGCTGGCCGAGCAGCGGCTTCTGCTGGCCTCGACGGACACGCCGCCGGGAGAGGTCGCCGGCCGCTGGGGATCGGCGGCGGCGGCGGCTGCCAACGCCCTGCGCTATGAGGGCGGGAACGGGCACGCGGCGGCGGTCGCGGCGGCCCTCGCCGAGGCGGTGGAACGACATGACCCGAGCCCGCTCTTCAGGGCGCTGGACCAGGCCGTTCAGGGGCGGCAATCGCCGGGCACGGCAGCGGCTTCGCAATCAGCACCTTCGCCCCCCGCCTCCCGCTCGCTCCGGGTCGAGGAACAGCGGGTCGACCGCCTGTTCGCCCTGGTGGGCGAAATGATCGTGGCGAAGAATACGCTCGGCTGGCTGGCGGGACGGACGGCGGAAGCGGCTGGAGCGGGCGACATCGTCCGGCCGCTCCGCGACCTGCACGCCCTTGTGGAGCGGCTGACCCGCGACATGCACGACGCGGTGGTCAGGATCAGGATGGTGCCGGTGGGGCAGGTCTTCGACCGCTTCCCCCGTCTGGTCCGCGACCTGTCGCTCCGGCTCGGCAAGCCGGTCGATCTCCTGGTCGAAGGCGAAGGAACGAGCGCCGACAAGACCGTGGTGGAGGCCCTGTTCGAACCGCTGCTTCATCTGGTCCGCAACAGCCTGGACCACGGCATCGAGCCGCCGGAGATGCGGCGCGGCGCCGGCAAGCCGGAGCGGGCCACCGTGACCCTGCGCGCCTTCCACGCCGGCGACCGCGTTGTCGTCGAAGTTTCCGACGACGGCGGCGGCATCGACATCGCGGCGGTCGGGCGCAAGGCCGTGGACTCCCGCGTGCTGGGCGAGGACGAACTCGGCGCGCTGAGCGAGGCGGAAGCCGCCCGGCTGATCTTCGCCCCCGGCCTCTCGACCATGGATGAGACCTCCGACCTGTCGGGCCGTGGCGTCGGCATGGCGGCGGTGCGGATGGCGATCGAGCGGATCGGCGGCGCCGTCGGCGTCGAAACCGTGCGCCATCGCGGGACGACGATCCGCCTGGAGTTGCCGCTGACACTGGCGCTGCTGCGGATCGTGACGGTTTCGGCGCGCGGCCGGCGGTTCGGCGTCCCGCTGGACGTGGTCGCCGAGACCATTCGCTTATCCGACGATCGCATTCGGCGGATCAGGGGGCGGGCCGCCTTCACGTGGCGGGAGCAGGTGGTCCCGCTTCACCCGCTCGGCCGGATTCTGGAACTGCCGGAAGCTCGGGACCCGCTCTCCGGCAGTGGTGGCGACAGGCTGGTGCTGGTCGTCGATGCCGGTGGAGGCGGCGGGTTCTTCGGTCTTGAGGTGGACGGCATCGGCGACCGGCTTGAAGTGGCGCTCCGGCCGATGGACGGGCTGCTGGGGAATATTCCGGCCTATCTGGGGACGACGTTGCAGGGCGATGGACAGGTGCTTCTCATCCTCAACCCGAAGGAGCTTCCGCCATGACCGTTCGTCTGGCCGATGGGGTCATCGTCCTCGAAGGAGACTGTCCGGTCGATGAGGCGGAAGCGCTGCTCGATCTCCTCCTCGCCAATCCCAATGCCCCAGTGGACTGGACTGCCTGCGATCAGCTACACACCTCCGTCGTCCAGGTCCTGATTGTCGCCCGCCGGTCGATCAGGGGAGAGCCTGGAGACGCTTTTCTACGCCGTTGGATCGTCCCGCACATTCATTTACCATAATTGAATGGCCTTCCTGTCAGACATATGATGTATTGCTATAGTAAAACAATTATGCACATCGACGCATAAGTAGAAACTAATGGTTTCGCCGCAACGCCACATTCCTGTGGAACACCGGCGCGCGGGACTGCATTATTCCATATTGGAGCTTGGCCTTTATCGTTATGGGAACGAGGTGGGCGTCAACATTTATGCTGGTGGGGACCGGGCGATCTGCTAAAAAACCCGCTCGCTCTTTTGAGGTACAGGTTTTATGACGCGGACTGTTTTGGTTGTCGACGATAGCAAGCTCGCCCGGATGGTTGTGAAAAGCATTCTGTCCAAGACGCGGGCCGACTGGCGGGTCGTGGAAGCCGCAGGCCCGACGGAAGCTCTCGACCTTCTCGGCAGGGAGGCGGCCGACATCGCCCTGATCGACTTCAACATGCCCGAGCACGACGGTTTGTGGCTTGCCGCCGAAATCAGGGCCGGCAACACGGACATGCCGATCGCGATCCTGTCGGCCAACGCCCAGGATGCGATCCTGGCAAAGGCTCGGGAACTGGACGCGGCTTTCGTCGAGAAGCCGCTCTCGGAGGAGGCGCTGGCCGCCTTCCTGTCCGGGGCGGCGCTCAAGCTCAGGCGGGCCGGCAAATGAACGGCGGGGACGACATTGGGAACGAAGACGGCCAACTTCTGCTGACGGAACTGGAGCGGGACGCCCTTACGGAAGTCATCAACATCGGCGTCAGCCGGGCCGCCAAGAACCTGAGCCGCATGGTCAAGGATCAGGTCCACCTGTCCGTCCCGCGTACCGAGATCATGACCCGCGACCGCGCCGTCGAATGGTTGTCGAGGCGGGAGAACAGCAGCCTCGTCGCCGTCGGACAGGACTTCCGGGGTTCGTTCTCCGGTCAGGCGCTGCTGATCTTCCCCCAGAAGACCAGCCTGGAACTGGTCCGGAGCATTCTGGACGACACTTTGTCGCTGGAAGAGATCGTCGATCTGGAACAGGAGGCGCTGGCGGAGATCGGCAACGTGGTGTTGAATGGCTGTCTGGTCGTCATGGCCAACATGCTGAAGGAAAGCCTGAACATGTCGCTGCCCCGCGTGATGCGCGGCAGCAGCCAGGTGGTGCTGCTGGGCGCCGACGAGGAAGATCCGGGTGAGATGGTGCTTTTCCTGACGATCGACTTCGCGGTGCGTGCCCGCAGCATCAACGGCTATATCGCCCTGCTGATGGACCTTCC
>DASQKT010000068.1:0-10043 GCA_035630415.1 Skermanella sp. | reverse complement strand
GCCGCCTGACAGGGTCAGGGCATCGACGCTTCGGGATGCCGCGACGATCCGCAGATCACGCATCTGCTTATCCGAACGCGTCTTCTCCTCGCCCGATCGGATCAACCCGGCGACACTGATCTTGTGGAACACCGGCAGGTTCAGGTTGAAGCCGACGGGCAGGTTGAGGCAAAGCCCCTGGTCGCGCCGGCTTTCCGGCAGCAGGACGATGCCGCTCTCGATCGCGTCGGCTTCGCGGCGGAACTCCACCGCCTTGCCCTTGAGCGTGACGTCACCGGCTGTCTTGCGCGTACGCCCGAACAGGCACTGGACGAACTCGCTCCTGCCCGCACCGATCAGCCCGTAGAGCCCGACGATCTCGCCGCGCCTGACGGTCAGCGAGACGTCCTCGAACCCCGGCCCGCTCATGTTCCGGACTTCCAGTAGCGTGTCGCCGAGCGGGATCACTTCCTTGTGGTGGACCTGATCGAGCGGGCGGTTGACCATCTCGCGGATCAGGTCGCGCTCGTTGGTTTCGGCCACGACATGGGTTCCGATCAACTGGCCGTCGCGCAGCACCGAGACGCGGTCGGCGATCTGGAAGATTTCCTCCATCCGGTGGCTGATATAGATGATAGTGACGCCCTGGCCGTGCAGGCGCCGGATCAGCGCGAAGAGCTGGTCGGTCTCGGCGCGGGTCAGGTAGCCGGTGGGCTCGTCGAACACCAGGAAGCGCGTCCCCCGGCTGGCGGCGCGGGCGGTTGCGACCAACTGCTGCTGACCGATGGTCAGGTCGCTCAGCATTGCGTCGGCCGGCAGGTGGAAGCCCAACTCGTCCAGGATAGCCTGGGCGCGCCTGGTCATCTCCCGCTTGCGCAGCAGGCCGAAGCGGGTGGTCTCGTCGCCCAGGAAGATGTTGGCAGCCACCGTCAGATGCGGGCACAGCACGACCTCCTGATGGACCGCGTTGATGCCGAGCGTCAGGGCGTCCTGCGGGCCGGAGAACTCGACCTCCCTGCCCTGCCACAGGATGGCGCCGGAGGTCCTGGGATAGACCCCCGTCAGCAGCTTGATCAGCGTCGATTTGCCGGCCCCGTTCTCGCCGACGATGGCGTGGACCTCCCCCGGCATGAAGCTGAGGCTGACCGCCTTCAGCGCGTGGGTGCCGGCGAACTTCTTGTCGAGCTTGCGCAGTTCCAGGGTCGCGACGCCCGGTTCGGGCGCCTCGACCCTGGCGGCGGCGAACGCCATGGTCACTTGACCCTCGCCATGGTCACTTCACCTTGGGGTTTAGAAGCTCCTGCGACCGCTTTTCGTTCATGTTGGCCTTGGTGATGACGTTGACGCCGGTATCGACTTCGGCCGGGACGGCTTCGCCCTTCGATGCGGCAAGCGCGGTCTTCACGCCGTCATAGCCCATGCGGTATGGGTCCTGGACGACCAGTGCGGCGATGACGCCTTCGTTGAGGAAGCTGACCAGCCGCTCGTCGTTGTCGAAGCCGATCAGCTTGATCTTTTCGCCCAGATCGTTCTCGGCAATGGCCTGACCCGCGCCCTGGGCCATGATCAGGTTGCTGGCGAAGACGCCGCGCAGGTTGGGGCTGGCGGTGATCAGGTCGGTCATGATGTTGAGACCGGTGGTCGGCTGGCCGTCGGCCACCCGGTCGGCAATCAGCTTCAGCTTGGGATACTTGGCGGCCAGCTGTTCCTTGAAGCCCTTGGCGCGCTGGTCGAGCGATCCGACACCCGGCAGCGACGTGATCAGCGCGATGTCGCCTTCCGCAGCACCGTACTGCTGGGTGATCGCAGCCGCCAGCGCGTCGGCGGCGGCCCGGCCGCCCTGGACGTTGTCGGTGGTCAGGAAGGAAGTGAAGGACTTGCTGTCGGCGGCGCTGTCGATGCCGATGATCTTGACCTGCTTCGCCGATTCCGTGATCGCCGGCCCGAGGGCCGCGAACTGGGTCGGGGAGATAACGACGGCGGCCGGCTTGCCGGACACGGCGTTCTCGAGGATGCCGATCTGGCCGTTGATGTCGGCTTCCGACTGGGCGCCGAGTTCCTGGACATTGACGTTGAGGTCCTTGCCGGCCTGACGCGCGCCGGCCAGCACGATCTGCCAGTAGAACGAGGTCGTATCCTTGACGATGATCGGTATCGTCGGGCGGCTCTGCGCCTGTGCGGGGGTGTGGGTAAAGGCAAGCGCCAGTGCCAGACCTGTAGCGGCCAACAAACTTCTCATATGCTTCCTCCCTGATGGATGCGGCCCTTTTGGGCTGTTCTTGAGAGCTGGTTCTTGTTCTTGGCCGGGAGCTATCGGCTCCCCTGCTTCCGTCTTTTGTTAGACAGCCAATCAAAACACCGGGCGTTCCATTCCGTCAAGACACGCGTGCGGCGTATTGCCGCGAACTTTCCGTGCGACGGAGCAGCCGCTGGCCGGATTCGACAAGCTTGCATGGCGCGCAATAAAGGGGTATAAGATGAGCGACGAGGTGACGCCATGATCAGTTCAGTCAATACCAACACCAGTTCCTATTCGTCCATCAACAGCTTTGGATCGGCGCAGAGCGCGGTTCATTCTGCCCAGAAGCGTATTGGAACCGGTAAGAAGGTCGCGGACGCCTATGACAACGGCGCCGCCTTCGCCGTGGCTGAAAAGCTGCGGGGTGACACGGCCGTCCTTGGCGCCGCCAACGAGCGGCTTGCCGTCGGCAAGGGCATGATCGACGTCGCGATGAAGGCATCGCAGTTCATCTCGTCGTCCATGTCGGACGTCAAGGCGACGCTGGTCAAGCTGTCCGACACGTCCCTCAGCGATCGTGACCGGGCGAACTATCAGGCGCAGTACAACAGTCAGGTCAAGGACATCGGCGCCTTCGTCAAGGACGCCAAGTACAATGGCGTCAACCTTCTCGAACAGGGCGCGCAGAACCAGAACATCGCGTCCAACGGCAGCGGCGGGTCCGTGACCGTCCAGGCGCAGGACTTGGATAGCTCCGTCGCCAGCTTGCTTTCGGGCGCGGACGTTTCGACCGCCGCCGGCGCTGCGGCGCTGCTGCAACCCGGCGGGACGTTCGCCCAGGCGGAAGACAGCGTCGGGTCGGCGATGAACAGCTTGGCCGCCAATTCCCGCAGCATAAACAACACGATCAAGGGCAACTCATCCATCATGGACGCGACCGACGCGGGGCTGGGTGAGATCGTCGATGCCGATCTTGCCAAGGAAGCCGCATCGCTCTCCGCCGCCCAGGCCAAGCAGCAGCTTGCCGGCCAATCCCTGTCGATCGCCAATCAAGCGCCGCAATCGCTGCTGAGCCTGTTCCAGTAGGCGTTGATCTTCCGGCTGGAAAACGGGGTTACCGCTCCGGCAGGGGGATGAACTCGTTGTCGTCGGGCACGGTGCCGAAGCGGCCGGCCTTCCAGTCGGCCTTGGCCTGCTCGATCCTCTCCAGAGAGCTGGAGACGAAGTTCCACCAGATATGACGGGGGCCGTCCATCGGCTCGCCGCCCAGGAGCATGACGCGGGCTGTTTCCAGCGCGGTGATGGTGATCTCGTCACCTGGACGGAAGACGAGAAGCTGCCCCTCCTCGAAGGTATCGCCCGCGATGTCGATCTTCCCCTGCGCCACGTAGACGGCGCGTTCCTCGTGTTCGGCCGGCAGGGGGATGCAGGCGCCCGCTTCAAGTGCGGCGTCGGCGTAGAAGGTTGCGGTCGGGGTTTCGACCGGGGAGGCCTCCCCATAGAGCGATCCGGCGATGACCCGGACCGTCTTGCCCTCCGCCTGGATGATCGGCAGCGTGCTTGCCGCGTGGTGGACGAAGGCCGGCGCCGTTTCCTCCGCATTGGACGGCAGGGCGACCCATGCCTGGATACCGAACAGGTTGAAGCCCTGGGTGCGCAGCTCCGGCGCCGTCCGTTCGGAATGGGAAATGCCCCTGCCCGCCGTCATCCAGTTGACGGCGCCCGGACGGATCGCCTGCACCGTCCCTAAGCTGTCGCGGTGCATGATCTCGCCGTCGAACAGGTATGTGACGGTCGCCAGCCCGATATGCGGATGGGGCCGGACATCCAATCCGTGGCCGATCAGGAACTCGGCCGGTCCCATCTGGTCGAGGAAGACGAAAGGACCGACCATGCGCCGCTTGACCGACGGCAAGGCCCGCCGGACCTGAAAGCCGCCGATATCGCCGGTACGCGCCACAATCATGGTATCGAGTGTCATGCCCATCCCTTCCCACTGGCTTGAATAGCCGGCTGTTCTTTTCCTGGACATTACACCATGGATGCGGAAGGGATCGGAGCGGGAAGTTTCTGGCGGGAGGAAGTTCATGGCGGAATCGCACAAGATCTGGACCATCGGCTACGAACGGGCATCGTCCGATGCCCTGCTGGCGGCGCTGAAGGATGCAGGCGTCGAGGTGCTGATGGACGTCCGCGACCTGCCGCTGTCCCGCCGCGCCGGCTTCTCCAAGAGCACCTTGCGGGCGTCGCTGGAGGCGGTGGGGATCGAGTATGTCCACCTGAAGGGGCTGGGTACGCCGAAGGAAGGGCGGCTGGCCGCGCGGCGCGGCGACATGCCCCTGTTCTGGAGCATCGTCGAGGAACGGATGGGCACGCCGGAAGCGGAATTCGACCTTCTGCGCGCCGTCGAGATCGCGCGCGGGAAGCGGAGCGCCCTGCTCTGCTTCGAGGCCGATCCCCATGTCTGCCACCGGCAGCGGGTGGCGGACGCCCTGGCGGAGCGCTTCGGATTTGGCGTCGAGCACATCCATCCTACGGCGCTGCCGTAAGGCCGGCGGCCCGGCGCCTTCCGTCGTTCAGAAGCCTTCCGTCGTTCAGAAGCCCTCCGTCTTTCAGAAAAAGGTGGAAAGGTCGGAGTGGGGATCGACGCCGAGCAGGGTGATCGACTGTCCGCCATGCTGGATCACGATATCTCCGCCCGTCGTCTGCGCCACTTTCAGGTCCGCCAGCTTGACCGACGAGTCCAGCATCAGGTGATCCTGGCCGACCTGGAAGCCCTTGACGAGGTCGTGGCCGTGGTTGGCGGTGAAGACGAAGGTGTCCTTGCCGGCGCCTCCGGTCAGGACGTTGTCCAGGCCGTTGTCGGTGACCGTCGCACCCGCCGCCGTTTTGATGACGAGGTTCTCGACGTTTTCCGGCACGGTGTATTTGGTGTCCCAGAGGAATACCGTGTCCCGTCCCTCGCCCGGCTTTTCGGTGACGACATCATACTTCGAGCCGACGACGTACATATCGTCGCCCTTGCCGCCTGCCATCCGGTCGATCCCGGAGCCGCCGTCGATATAGTCGTTCTCGGACGAACCGACGAGATTGTCGGCGGCAGCTCCACCCTTGAACACCCGGCTATAGGCGGCGCTATCCTGCCAGTCGTGGACCGAGGTATCGACCGGAACGTAGTATTTGACCGCATCAGGGCCGAGTTGCGACTGGTCGAAGTCGCCCGTCAGGCCGTTGCCGGAGGAGATGGCGACGGCGCCGTCCTTGGCGGTCAGCCAGTAAGTCTTCGAGACGATGTTGTCGACCAGTTGCAGACCCTTGGAAACGTAGCCGAGGTTGTCCGTGCTTGCGTTGATGACGGATACCTTGCTGACGTTCGCAAGCGAGTTCTGCATGATCAGGCTGTCGACGGCGCCATAGGCGTTGAGCGCGTGCTTGGACGCATCCACCACCATGTTGCCTTGGACGAGCAGGTTCTTGGCTTCGTATTTGAGCCCGGCCGGGAAGATGGTGCCCTGATCGGTGCTGAAACCGCCGACGAGAATGCCGTCGGGCACCTGATGCAGGTAGTTGTTCAGGATCTTGACGTTCGACGAACCGGCCTTGACGACGATTCCGCTCAAGCCCCTGACATCGTAGACTTCGTTGTTGGCGACGACGCCATTGCGCATATAGACGTTGTCGATGCCTTCCTGAGTCTTGATATCGAAGACGGTATTGCCGACGATCGCCGTATTGAGCGTTTGCGCGGTCTTTATGCCGTCGTTCGATTGGCCGTGGACGATGTTGTCTTCGATCACGACGCTGTTGACGAGTTTGGTTAGGTTGTTGCCGCTCTGCGTCAGCTTGATGCCTTCGGTCCCACCGATAAGCTCGAAGCCTTTGATGACCACGTTGCTGATGCCGTAGCCAAACATAACCGGCTTGCTTGCACTGGCGGCCACAATGTTGGCGGCGCCAGGACCGTCCGCCGACACGATCCAGATCGGCTTGTCCGCCGTGCCGCTCCTGCCGAGAAGATCGACGTTTTCGGTATAGGTTCCTTCCTTGACCATGATGGCAGTCCCAGGCTTCGCCGCCTTGACGGCCGCCTGGATGGTCTTGAAGGGGGAAGTTTCGCCCCCTGAATTACCGTCACTGCCGCTGTTCGATACCCAGATGGTGTTGGTGGGTACGGCGCTCTCGAAAGACACGACGTCCGCTGCCAGCGCCGAAATGGCGATGGGATTGTAGGTCATCAATTATTCCTCGGGCTGCTCTCTGCCCCAATAATGTCACGGGATTTATTTCTAAGTATTTAATAAGGCAAAATGATTATTTCGCAGTACTTTCCATTGAAACAAGTACGGATTGCACTTTGATTTGCGCCTTAAAGTAATTCTGTTTTCGTTACTATGAACGGATGTTAATGATTAATGGATTTTTACTTGTGGAGAGATCCGGCTGTCGCCTGGATGAGGGGCCGGGCCGGTCACACTGGATCGTGATGCAAGCGCTACGGAGCGAGCGTCAGAACGCCCAGATGCGCGGGATCAGCAGCAGCGACAGGGCGATGACGATCAGGTCCAGCAGCAGGCCGACCCGCCAGTAATCCCCGAACCGGTAGCCGCCCGGTCCCAGGATGATCGAGTTGTTGTGATGGCCGAAGGGGGTCAGGAAGTCGCACGACGCGCCGATGGCGACGGCCATCAGGAAGGCGTCGGGCGACACCCCCAATAGCTGGGCGATGTTGATCACGACAGGGGCCATGATGACCACCGTCGCCGCGTTGTTGAGCATCGGCGTCACCGCCATGGTCGCGACCAGCACGACGGCCAGCATGCCGGTCGGCCCCACTGATGGCGCCATCATGACGACCGCTTCACCGATCCAGCCGGCCAGCCCCGTCGTCTGGACGGCGGTTCCCAGCGGGATCATGGTCCCCAGCAGCACGACCACCGGCCAGTCTACCGCCTCGTACAGCGATGCCGGGCGGATGATGCGGGCGGCCAGCATCGCCAGGACGGCGCAGGTGAAGGCGACGGCGGCGGATGCCAGATCCAGGGCCGCCGCGGTCACGGCGGCGGCGAAGACCGGGACGATCAGCCATGTCCGGCGCGGCTCGAACTCCAGCTTGCGATCGGCCAGCGGGATGCAGCCCAGTTCCTCCATCGCCTCGGCGACGATCTCCGGATCGCCGTCGAGCAGAAGGATATCGCCGGCGCTGAGGTTGGCGTCGCGCAAGCGTCCCTCGAACCGCCGGCCCTGGCGCGACACCGCGACCAGATTGACGCCCCAGCGCTCCCGCAGGTCCAGCGACAGGGCGCTGCTGCCCTGGATCAAGGCATTGGGCATCACCATCGCCTCGGTCAGCCGCAACTCGCGCCCGCCGGCGCCCTGCGCCACCAGGGCCAGACCTTCCAGCTCGACCAGATGCTGCAACGTGGCCGTATCGGTTTCCAGCAGGACGATATCGCCGGACTGGAACCTGACGGTACCCGGCCTAGCGAAGACCCGGCGGCCGTCGCGGATGACGCCGATGACGGTGACTCCGCGCTCGTCCTCCAGCCGCTCGACCTTCTGCCCGGCCCAGAACGAACCGGGCCGGATCAGCGCCTCCGTCACATAGTCGCTGACGCGGAAACGGTCGATATCGACGCGCGGCGCCGTGCGGTGGCGCGGCAGCAGCCGCCAGCCGGCGAAGGTCAGATAGACCAGCCCGGCGGCGGTGACCGCCAGCCCGACCGGCAGGAAATCGAACATCAGGAAGCGGTGGCCGGTCGCCTGCTCGCGGAAGCTCGAGATCAGCAGGTTCGGTGGGGTGCCGATCAGCGTACACATGCCGCCCAGCATCGTGGCGAAAGACAGCGGCATCAGGATCAGGCCGGGCGAGTAGCCGTTGCGCCGGGCAGTGGAGATCGCCAGCGGCATCATCAGCGCCAGTGCCCCGACATTGTTCATGAAAGCCGAGAGCAGCGCCGCGAAGGCGCAGATGGCGCCGATCTGGGCGGTCGGCGTCTTCGCCATGTCGGTGCAGCGGCGGGCTACGTCGTCCACCAACCCGGAGCGCGCCAAAGTCTGCGTGATCACCAGCACCATCGCGACGGTCACGACCGCCGGGTTGCTGAAACCGGCGAAGGCCGCGTCCGGCCTGATGATGCCGGCCAGGACGCAGATCATCAGGGCCGCGACCGCGACGATATCGAAGCGCCAGCGGTCGAGCACGAACAGGCCGAGCGATCCCGCAAGCACCGCCAGTAGCGCGCCCTGCTCCCAGGTCATCCGGGTTCCCGGTTCATGACGCGCCTGTCCTGCTGACTGCCTCGGTTGGCGGCGTCAGCCCACGCTGCGGAGCAGCTCCCGCGCGGGCACGCCGTCACCGGCCAATGCCGCGCTGAGCGTCATGTTGTCAAGGATCTGTGTCGTCGCCTCGTGGACTTCGGCGAAGACCCGGCGCACGGCGCATTTCTCTTCGCTGACGCAATCCTCGCAGCGGCGATAGGCCATGCGGCTGAGGCAGGGCAGCGGCGCCAGGGGTCCGTCCACGATGCGGACGATCTCACCGAAAGTCACCTTATCCGCCGGCTTCAGCAGCGCATAGCCGCCGTTCTTGCCACGCCAGCTCTGCACCACGCCCTGATGCTTGAGGTCGAGCAGGATCTGTTCGAGAAAGCGCTTCGGCAGCCGCTGCCGCTCCGCGATGTCGCTGATCATCAGCGATTCGCCGTCGTTGAGATCGGCAAGCACCAACAGGGCCTGCAACGCGTACTTGGCTTTCTGGGACAGCAACTCCCGGATCCTCTGACAACACTGGCGTTTAAGATCTGATATTTAGGCTTTTTTCGATGAAATAGAAGTTTCAAATCGAAGGAAGCGACACTTCACCGCGCATTGGTGCAATTGCGTCACGTCTTAGCGGGAGAATGCAGAGCCGGAGAGGACCAGGGCGAAGACACCGAGCACGGCGGCGCTGACCCGCTGGACCCAGCGGTGCCGCGCTCCGGCCGCCGTCAGGGCGGCGCCGATGCCGATCCAGGAGGTTCCGACCGCGACGATCAGGGCCGTCAGCCCGGCGAGATAGGGCAGCGCCGCCGGTACGTTACCTTCCGCCAGATGGGGGATGATGGCGAAGGCGAAGATCAGGCCCTTGGGGTTCAGCAGCGTCGTGACGAAGACTTTTGCGAACGGCACCGCTTGCGCTTCCACCCCATGTTCGGCGGCGGCCGTCCAGTGGCGCCACGCCAGATAGGCCAGCCACAGCGCGCAGGAGACCCGGAGCGCGGAGCCGAACAGCGGCCAAGTCTGAGCGACCGGCCCCAGCACGAGCGTCAGGGCCAGGATGGAGCAAAGATAGCCCGAAACCTCCGCCGGGATCAGGTGGAGCGACCGGCGCAGTCCCACGGCGGCTCCGGAAGCCGCCAGCAGCGTATTGGTAGGCCCCGGCGTCGCCAGAAGCCCCAGGACGGCGAGGATGAATGCCAGCGGTTCCGTCATGCCTCAATACTTTTTCTTCAAAAGGTTGAGTCGGTCATTTATCCGATCAAATCGGCCGGAGGCGAAACTACCCCTATTTACAGCAGGAACCAAGACATCGAAGCGGGGTTTAGATGCGGCATCTTGAAAGGATGGACATCGACATGCAGTCCCCGTCAGCTTTTATTTTCGGTGCCCTGGCCTTCTCATCGCTGGTACTGGCTCCCGCATTCGCGGAAGAACCGGCGGCCAAGCCCGACGACAATTCGGTGGTGATCGAAGGCGAAGCTTCGTACTACGGCGGCCAGTTCCATGGCAAGAAGACCGCCAACGGCGAGATCTTCGACCAGAACAAGATGACCGCCGCCTCCAAGGA
>DASQKT010000067.1:0-15674 GCA_035630415.1 Skermanella sp. | reverse complement strand
ACCGGTGCCGCGCCCTGCAGCCTCGACCTCTGCCAGAAGCTGGCTTTCGCTGGCTGTTCCCGTCACGCGCGTGATCCAGGTCAGGCAAATGGCGGCGCTTAGGATCACCGACATCTGGTGCCACAGGCCGGGGAAGCAGTGGCAGAAGGCGTGGACGCCCCGGCTCGGGTTGGGCGCGAAGCCGTCGTTGGCGACGAACAGCACGCCCGAGGTGCCGAGCGACAGGAAGGCCGATCCAGGCTTCAGCACCCCGACCCCGGCGGCGCCCGCCGCGTTGTCGCCCGCCCCTCCCGCCACTTCGACCGAATCGCCGAGGCCCCAGGATGACGCAACCTCCGGCAGCAGCAGGCCGGTCGGTTCGGTGCCCTCGAACAACTCGGGCATCTCGTCCTCGTCCAGGCCGGTGGCGTCCAGCAACTCGGGCGACCAGCGCCGGCCGGCGACGTCCAGCCACAGCGTTCCGGCCGAATCGGACATATCGGAGGCGTAACGACCCGTCATGCGCAGGCGGATGTAGTCCTTGGGCAAAAGCACCTTGGCAACCTGCCCGAACACCTCCGGCTCATGCTCCGCCACCCACAGCAGCTTGGGCGCCGTGAAGCCGGGCATGGCGAGGTTGCCGGCAATGCGGGGGAGATCGGGCACCCGGCGGGTCAGTTCGTCACATTCGGCTCCGCTGCGCCCGTCGTTCCACAGGATGGCCGGCCGCAGCACCCGGTCGCGTCCGTCCAGCAGGGTGGCTCCATGCATCTGACCGGACAGGCCGATGCCGGCCACCTCCGCCATCTCGCCGGGATGGCTGCGGCGGAGTTCGATCACGGCGGAGTTGGTCGCCTGCCACCAGGACTCCGGGTCCTGTTCCGACCACAGGGGCCGAGGCCGGGAAACGGTCAGCGGCGCCGTCGCCTGCGCGACCACCTTCTGGTCGCCGTCCACCAGCACCGCCTTGACGCCCGATGTCCCTAGATCGATCCCGAGATACACGGCCCCGCCTCCCTGCCCGTTCGTCGATTGCCCGCCGTATGTTGCCGGATCTTGCCGACACGGCTTTCATTTGTTTGCAGGCTATGTCATATCCGCCGGTCTCCACAACGCCGCAGCAGCATCCGAGGCACCCCATGGCATCACCGGCGGCATCACCGGCAGGTTCGATCGTCCTGAGGCACGGCCCGATGGAATGCGGGATCAGCCCGCCCTGCGGCGGATCGATCACCCGGTTGATGCTTCACCGCGACGAGCGGCCGCCCGTTCACCTGATGCGCCCGGCCCAGCCGCAGGCGGTGGATCGCTGCGACCCCAACGACCTGTCCTGCCACCCGCTCGTCCCGTTCTCCAACCGGATCGCCGGCAGCCACTTCGTCTTCCACGGACGCGCCGTGGAATTGCCGCCGAACGCTCCCTTCATCCAGGACGTGATCCACGGCCACGGCTGGAAGACGCCGTGGGATATCGTCGAGCAGGATGAGCATACGGCGCTGCTGTCGTTCACCCATGCGGCCGATTGCTGGCCTTACCCCTACCGGGCGACACAACGCTTCCACCTCGACGACAACAGCCTGAGCATCACGCTGGAACTGACCAATCTGGGCGACCAGCCCATGCCAGCGGGCCTAGGGTTGCATCCCTACTTCCCGAAGCCGGTGGGAACCACTTTGACTGCGGAGTTGGACGGCGTATGGCTCGGCGACGACCGGCACATCCCGGTCGAGCGCGTGCCCCTTCCCATTGGCTGGGATTTCCCGCACGGGATAGCCCTGGACGAAGCCGTCCTGGATAACAATTTCACCGGCTGGAGCGGCCTCGCCGTCATCGACTGGCCGAGCGCCGGGACGCGCCTGACTGTGGAGGCTACACCGCCGTTCCGCCATGCGGTGATCTACGTCCCGCCGCACCAGGACTACTTCTGCTTCGAACCGGTCAGCCATATGACCGATGCGGTCAACCGGGCGGCAACGGGGGAAAGCGGTACCGGCTTCGCGGAACTGGCTCCCGGACAGGTCTTCGGCGGGACCATCCGCTTCAAGGCCACCCCCGTGACCTGACCTAAACTTGCGACAAGGACCGACCGTGAACGAGACGACCGAGACACTGAACAAGGCGACCGATGCGGCCCACGACTTCGCCAACGACGCCGGAACAGCGTTCAATACCATCGCGACCGGTTGCTCCGGCCTGTGGGATGCCGGCTTCACCGCAGCCGGGCTCGCCTGGGACGGCAAGACGACGGATGCGCTCGCGGTGATGTTCAGCCCGACGCTGACCTGCTACGACAGCGTCGTCGCCGCCGTGATGGGCTTGTTCCCCTTCCTGTCCTGACACGCTTCTCCGACCTAGGAACCCGTCATGAGCCAGCCGCTGCTGCACTTCCCCATTCTCGAAGGCCATGAGGTCGCCGTCACCGAATGGGGAGTGGGACGGTCCGCCACCGTCGTCCTGTGGCATGGGCTGGCCCGGAGCAGCGCCGATTTCCGCGACTTGGCCGAAGCGCTGGCTCCCAACTACCGCGTGCTGGCCGCCGACCAGATCGGCCGGGGCCTGTCCCAGTGGGCGCTTAATCCCGCGACCGATTACAGCTTCGAGAGCTACGGCAGGATCGCGGTGGCGCTGTGCGATCATTTCGGTGTCGGACAGATGCGCTGGGTCGGGACGTCGATGGGCGGCGCTCTGGGCGTCAAGATGGCCGGCGGCCCGCTCCGCGAGCGGATCACCCATCTCGTCATCAACGACATCGCGCCGGAACTGCCGGCGCCGGCCGTGGAGCGTATACTTGCCTATGTCGGCAAGCCGCCGGTGTTCGACACCCTGGCGGAACTGGAAGGCTGGCTGCGCAAAGCCTACCTTCCCTACGGGCATCTTTCCGAAGCCCAGTGGCGCCACATGGCCCGGACATCGTTCCGCCGCCAAGACGATGGCCGGATCACTGCGCACTACGATCCCAGGATCGTCCAGCAATTCACCGGACACCCGCGCGACTACGACCAGTGGGAGGACTTTGAGCGGATCGGCGCCCGCACGCTTCTCCTGCGCGGTGCCGATTCGGACCTTTTGCTGCCGGATGCCGCGAAGCGGATGACCGAAACCGGGCCGCGCGCGGCCCTCGTCACGGTGCCTGGCTGCGGCCACGCACCGGCGCTGAACGTGCCGGACCAGATCGCCCTGGTCAGGAACTTCCTGGCTTCCTGACGCCACCAAAAAACCTGAATGTTCAGCTTTAGTTCTGTGGATAAACCAGATAGACTCGCAATGGAATCAACATTTTATTGCATGTCTCTCAGATGGTTTCTCAGTGCTTCCCGGCAGACCAGGGTAATACGGGTGGCGGCGCGTCATGATGGCCGGTTCGCATGTGCTGATCGGAGCAGCGGCCTGGCTTTACATCGCCCATGACCTGGGATTGCCGCTGCTCGATCCGGCGGCACTGGGGCTGGCGGTAGCCGGATCGCTGAGTCCCGACATCGACCATCCGAAGTCATGGGTCGGCCGCCGCGTAAAAGTCATTTCGATACCGGTTTCAAAGCTGTTCGGCCATCGGGGCGTGACCCATTCCATCGTCGCCATCGCCGCCTGCATCGCATGCCTGCGCTGGGACGGCCAGCAATGGCACCACACCCTGCCCTTCGTTATCGGCTACGCCAGCCATCTTGCGGCCGACCTAATCACACCGCAAGGGTTGTGCCTCGCATGGCCGCTGCGCCGCACCTTCGCCTTTCCGCTGGTCAAGACGGGGTCCTTCGCGGAGCAGGCCCTGGTAACTCTGGTGGCGGGATGGCTGTTCGCCCGATCGATGGGAGCATGTTGATCGAAGAATTCGAACGGGGAATGGCGTGTTGTCGCTCTCCCCACGGCAGTAGCCCGCATGCCGTTCAAACACCTGCGGATAGAAGTCTTGGTAGAGGGTCGGCTGAATCTCATATAGCGGCTATAAAGACCGACCAACAATCAAAAAGCATCCAGGGGGAACAATGCCGGAAGACAACGTTAAGAGCCTTAATCAAAGCGTGGCCATGCGTGCGGCGCTTATGCATATCATGTTGCTTGACGACTACATCGGCGCTGTTTTGAGCAGGGCGGAAGCCTGCGGTCCCGGATTTCTGCGGGAAAGCCTGATCGATTACGTCGAGACGCTCCAGCGCGAGCGGCTCTCCTATTATCGCATCGGCCTTCAGAACCCCCTCCCTCCCGAAGACGAGGAGAAGGCTGCGGCACTGGAAGAAGCGGCCTGACCGAATTAGGAAGGCGCTGTTGGGTCGGGCGACCCAACAGCGCGAACCATCGTCAATCCGCCGCGTTGAGACGCTCGGCGTCGCTGAGGAACGGATAGTCCGTGTAACCTTCGGCGCCGCCGCCGTAGAAAGTCTCCTGGTTGGCCGGCGTCAGCGGCGCGCCAATGCGCAGGCGTTCGACAAGATCCGGGTTCGAAATGAATGTCCTGCCGAACGCGACCAGATCCGCGGCATTGGTGCGGCGGAGTTCCAGGGCCGTTTCCCGATCGATCAGGTTGTTCGCGACATAGAGCCCCTTGAACAGGCTGCGGAGCTTCTGGAGATCGACCTGACCGGTAACCGCCCTGCTGCTGCCGGTAGCACCCTCGACCAGATGCAGGTAGGCAAGGCCGAAGCGGTTCAACTGCTCGACCACATAGCTGAACAGCGGCTCGGGGTTGCTGTCGGCGATGTCGTTGGCTGGGCTGATCGGTGACAGCCGGATACCGACACGGTCGCCGCCCCAAACCTTGACCACCGCTTCCGTCGCTTCCAGCAACAGCCGGGCGCGGTTCTCGATCGATCCGCCATAGGCGTCGGTGCGCTTGTTGGTGCCGTCCCGCAGGAACTGGTCGAGCAGGTAGCCGTTGGCGCCGTGGACTTCGACACCATCGAAGCCCGCACGCTTCGCGTTCTCGGCCGCCACCCGGTACTGCTCGATCACACCGGGAATTTCGTCCAGTTCCAGGGCGCGCGGCGTCACGAAGGGGACGAAGCCGGCTTCGGTGAAGGCCTTGCCTTCAGGCTTGATCGCGCTGGGAGCAACCGGAAGCGCGCCGTTCTCCTGAAGGTCGGGGTGCGAAATGCGGCCGACATGCCAAAGCTGGAGGAAGATGCGGCCGCCCTTGGCGTGAACGGCGTCGGTAACCTTTTTCCAGCCCGCTACTTGGGCTTCACTGTGGATGCCGGGCGTAAAGGCGTAACCCTTGCCCTGACGGGAAATCTGGGTCGCTTCGCTGATGATCAGTCCGGCAGTCGCGCGCTGGCCGTAGTACTCAGCGTGCATCTCATAGGGCGCGTCGTCCTTGTTGGCGCGGCTGCGGGTCAGCGGAGCCATGACGATACGGTTGGCCAGGGTGTAGGGACCGAGTTCGACGGGCTGGAACAGGTCGCTTTCAGCGTGGGTGCTCATTGCGCTTCCTTTGTATCGAGAAGGAGAATATGGACCGATCGGTCCAAAATGGGGATGGATTTGTCATTCGGCAACATGGCGTCAGTCCAATGCGGCCAGGATCGTCGTGACAACGTCGTCAAGCGCTTGCGTGTTCCGGTCGGCTTTCGCCATGACCTGGAGACCGCACAGAGCGTTGACGAGATACCGGGCGAGAGACCGCGCGTCGTGGCGGTGCGAAATGCCGCCTTCTTCCTGCCCCCGCGCGATCAGGCGGTGGAACAGTTCCTCCATCCGGTCGAGATGGCTGGAAACGGCGGTATGGACGGTTGGATCATGGGGAGCGAGTTCGACCGCGCAGTTGACGGTCAGGCAGCCTCGGCGGTCGCCTTCCCCGCTGGGACGCTCTATGACGCTGCGAAGTTGCACTTCGATCAATCGGCGGGCGCAGCCGCCGGAACATACCGTGGCATCGAGCCTTGCGACCTCCCGGTCGCCATAACGGCGGAGAGCCGCCATGAAGGCGTCGTGCTTGCTGCCGAAGAATTCGTAGAAGCTGCTTTTGCTCAGGCCCATGGCATCGAGCAGATCCTGCATCGAGGTCGCCGCATAGCCTTTGGTCCAGAACACGTGCAGAGCACGGTCCAGAGCTTCATCGGCATTGAATTCGCGCGGTCGTCCCATGGCAGGCGGCAAGCTCCCCAAACTTCTCACACTAGAGAGATGGGGCTTCCGGACCGCTCAGTCCACAAAAATCTACTGCACAAATTGAGGGGGATCGATTTCCCGGCGGAGGCCGCCGAAAGCGAAGCCGGCGAATTGATCGCTCGGCCGGGCTCGCTTCATCGGCGCCATCAAGGGACAGATCAAGAGAAAAGCTGGATCAGGCTGCCTCGGAAACCGGCATGACTCCACCCAAGGCACCGTAGCCGCGACGGTCGTGGCGCATCGTGTAGAGCAGATCTTCCAGGCTTTCCCGGACGAAGGTGTCGGTTTGACCGGCGAGTTCGGCTTCCGTAACTTCGATGAAGCGCTCGATCAAGCGGGCGTGGACACGGCTCGACTGGGCGATGCGGAGATCAGTGTTACGGCGAACATCGGTCATGATCGGCTCTCTCTTGAGGGTTTCTTCGAAGTGGCGCCTTGCTGTCCACGAGCCGATACTGACCCGAGAAACTTAACGACAAGTAAATAACGCCCGCTATTGGCTGTCGGTTTAAGGATTACCACTATTCTCAAAAGTCATATACCAGCTTGCCTCCAACGCTACCCAATCGAGCCCTTCTTTATTTTGACGTTGCACTTCACTTTGGATTACCTCTTTCGAGATTTTAAGCCGGCTTTCTGATGCAAACCGCCATAACATTGTAAGTCGCCTTCTTTTTGTTGATACTGAAATTACTTAGCGGAATACAAAAATTCGCAAGGGGAGGAATGGAAGTGAAAGAATTCCCGATCATCGACAGCCACGTTCACCTTTATGACCCAACGACCCTCTCATATCCCTGGATGACCGGCGTTCCCCAGTTGAACAAGGCCCACCTTCCTGCCGATTTCACGGCGGCCTGCGGGCCGATCCAGGTGGAAGGATTAATCTTTGTCGAAGTCGATGCGGCGCCCGCCGACCGGCTGGCGGAAGCCGAATGGGTGACGGAGCTTGCGTCCCGTGAAGACCGGATCAAGGCCATCGTCGCGGCTGCCCCGATCGAGTTGGGCGATGCCGCTCGCCCAGACGTCGAGCGTCTCGCGGCATTGCCCCTGGTGCGCGGCGTCCGCCGGCTGATTCAGTCAGAACCAGACCCGGAATTCTGTATCCGCCCCGACTTCATCGCCGGGGTTGGGATGCTGGCCGATTACGATCTCAGCTTCGACATATGCGTCTACCACCACCAGTTGGGTGCTGCGGTGGAGCTGGCGAAACGCTGCGAGAACGTACGCTTCGTCCTGGATCACGTCGGCAAGCCGGGTATCCGGGCTGGATCGATGGACCCGTGGCGAGGTCACATCCGAGCGCTGGCGGCGCTGCCGAACGTCTGGTGCAAATTGTCCGGCATGGCGACGGAAGCGGACCATGACTCCTGGAGCCGCGAAGATCTGCGGCCCTATATCGACCACGTCGTTGATTGCTTCGGCTTCGAACGGCTGATGTTCGGCGGCGACTGGCCGGTCAGCACGCTGGCGACCGATTATCCACGCTGGTTCGAAACCGTGCTGTGGGCAACCGGGTCATGCTCTGAGACGGAGCGCCAGCGGCTGTTCCGCGAAACAGCCGCCGGGTTCTACCGGCTTTCGTAGCTGCGGTACTGCCTCCCGCCAAGTCTGCTCAGGCGTTGTAGTCGAGGTTCCAGTCCCTGTAGCGCTCCGGATCGTTGGTCCATTCCTCACGGACCTTGACGTGCAGGAACAGGTGGACCCGGCGTTCCATCATCTCTTCCAGCTCGGTCCTGGCGGCGGCGCCGATCTGCTTGATCCGCTGTCCGCCCTTGCCCAGGATGATAGCCTTCTGGCTGTCGCGCTCGATGTAGACGACCATGGAGATCTTGACGCTGCCGTCGTCGAACTCCTCCCAGCCTTCCGGCTCGACCGTGGCCGAGTAGGGAAGCTCCTGATAAAGCTGGAGGAACAGCTTCTCGCGGACCAGTTCGGCCGCCAGCAGCCGCATCGGGATATCGGAGAGTTGATCGCCGGGGAAATGCCACGGTCCTTCCGGCATCCGCGTCGCCAGCAGGTTGCGCAAGTCCTTGACGCCATCGCCCGTCTCGGCGGAGATCATGAAGGTATCGGTGAAGATGCCTTCGGCGTTCAGGGTGGTGGCGAGCGCCAGCAGCTTGTCGCGCTTGATCAGGTCGATCTTGTTGAGCGCCAGGATGGCCTCGCGGCCGGAGTCCTTGAGGCGCGCGATGATCGCGCGCGTGTCGGCATCGATCGACTTGCGCGCCGCATCCACCAGCAGCACGACGAGATCGGCATCGGTCGCACCCTGCCACGCGGCGGCCACCATGGCGCGCTCCAGCCGCTTCTTGGGCGCGAAGATGCCGGGCGTGTCGATGAAGACGATCTGGCTGTCGCCCTCGGTCGCGATCCCCAGCACCCGCGTACGGGTGGTCTGGACGCGCGGGGAAACGATCGAGACCTTCTGCCCGATGATATTGTTCAGCAGGGTCGACTTGCCGGCGTTCGGCGCTCCGACCAGAGCCACGAACCCGCAACGCGGGTGTTCGGGCACATATGCCGGTTCCGGGGCTGGTTCCGGGGCCGCCTCCAGGACGGGAGCCGGTTCTTGTTCGGGGACCTTGTCGTCGTCCGGAGCCGAGGTATCGTTACTCATTGATCTGTGCTCCAACGCGGCGCAGCATCGCGCTGGCCGCAGCTTTTTCCGCCGCCCGTTTCGAATTGCCTTCGGCGGTCACGGCGTCATGACCTTCGACATGAACCTTGACCTCGAATTTCGGGCTGTGATCGGGGCCGCTCTGGCCCATGACTTCATAAACCGGCAGGGGTTTGCCCCTGCCCTGTGCCCATTCCTGAAGCGCCGTCTTGACATCCTGCGGCGGTCCGGCGGTCCGGTCGATCCGCTCCGCCCATCTTTCGCGGATGAACTTTTCCGCAGCCGGGAGGCCGCCGTCGAGGTACATCGCACCGATGATCGCCTCGCAGCTATCGGCCAGGATGGCGCCGTTGGTCCGGCCACCCGATTCCGCCTCGCCGGTGGACAGGCGCAGGTAGCGGCCGAGGTCGAATGTCGATGCGACGGAATTGAGGGTCTCCCACCGGACCAGACTGGCGAGGCGACGCGCCAGAGCCCCTTCCCGTTCGGAGGGAAAGCGCTCCAGCAGCCAGTTCGCGATGACGACGCCCAGTACGCGATCGCCCAGAAATTCCAGTCTCTCATAGGCCAGACCCGGAGCCGGCGTGCGTGACCCGCGCTTACCCACCCTCTCCATGCCGCTCAGGCTTGGATGGGTCACCGCGTCCGCCAGAAGCTCCGGACGCTTGAAACGGTGCCCCAGTGCGGCCGCAAGTTCGGAAAGGTCAGCGTCGACTGTCATGCCCTGCCCCACTCAGTTCACGCCGTCGAAAATGCGGCCGAAGCGAACGGCCCAGGGCCACTTCCAGAACTCCCAGAAGCTGGAGCCTTCGTCGATCGAGAAGAACAGGAATTCGGCCCGCCCGACAAGGTTCTCCACCGGCACGAAGCCGACCATCGAGCTGACGCGGCTGTCGAGCGAGTTGTCGCGATTGTCGCCCATGGCGAAGAAGTGGTTCTCCGGCACGGTATAGACCTGGGTATTGTCGAGCGAGCCCGAGTCGCTTTCCTCGATGATGTTGTGCTTGCGGCCGTTGGGCAGGGTTTCGACGTATTGTGCGACGCGGACCTGACGGCCGAACTGGTCGGTCGTGACGAAGTCTTCCACCCGGTCGCGCTTTACCGCCTCGCCGTTGATATGCAGGATGCCGCCGATCACCTGGATGCGGTCGCCGGGCAATCCGATGATCCGCTTGATGTAGTCGGTCTTGTTGTCGCGCGGCAGCTTGAACACAGCGACGTCGCCCCGTTCCGGCTTGGTGTAGAGCATCCGGCCATCGAACAGCGGTGCCCCGAAGGCGACCGTATAGCGGCTGTAGCCATAGGAGAACTTGGAGACGAACAGATAGTCGCCCACGAGAAGCGTCGGGATCATCGACCCCGACGGGATGTTGAACGGCTCGTAGGCGAATGTACGGACGCCGAACGCGATGACGACGGCGTAGACGACCGTCTTGATGGTCTCGCCGATGCCGCCGCTCTTGTTCTTCTGCATCGAATCGATCTGCTTTCTGGTCAGTTCTGTCATGGCATGACGCCACCCGAGGGCGGCTGCTCCGTGGCGTTCAGGTTTGGGTGGCGGGCGACCCGCTGCCGGGCTGTCCGGTATCGGGTTGGCCGGTATTAGGTTGGCCGGCAGCGGGTATCGCCGAGATCAGGACGATGGCTTGCGCCAAAGGCAGGTCGTCGGTCAAGGTAAGATGGATGACGGCTGTCATGCCGGGCGGCGTGATCTGGTTCAAGCGCTCCAGCGCGCCGCCCGTCAGCTTCATGGTGGGCTGGCCACCGGGAAGATTGACCACACCCATGTCGCGCCAGTAGACGCCGCGATTGAGGCCGGTGCCCAGTGCCTTGGCGCAGGCCTCCTTGGCCGCGAAGCGTTTGGCGTAGCTGGCAGCCCGCTGGTTGCGCCGGTCGGACTTGCGTCGCTCGACATCGGTGAAGACGCGGTCGAGAAAGCGCTCGCCGTAACGTTCCAGGGTGCGTTCGATGCGCCGGATATCGATGAGGTCGTTGCCGATTCCAAGGATCATGATGTCGATCAGGCGCTACGTTCGCCAAGGGTGCCAGACCGTATGTCAAGGCTGTCAGCCCGTGCCCGGTCCATCAACGCCCGCATCTGCCTGATGGTGCCGTCAAGTCCGCCGAAGATCGCCTCTCCGATCAGGAAATGGCCGATGTTCAGCTCGACTATGGTCGGAATGGCCGCAACCGGCGTCACGGTGTCGAAGCTGAGGCCGTGACCGGCATGGCATTCCAGCCCAATGGCTTCGGCATGGGCTGCGGCGACCCTGATACGGTCGAACTCGCGCAAGCGGGAGGCGTCATTTTCGGCATCGCAGTAGGCGCCGGTGTGAAGTTCGACCACCGGAGCACCGACGGCAGCGGCCGCATCCAGTTGGATCGGATCGGGATTGATGAACAGCGATACCCGGATGCCGGCGGCGCCAAGATCGCGGATCATGGGAGCCAGCGTGTCGCGGTTGCCGGCGACGTCCAGGCCGCCTTCGGTCGTACGCTCTTCCCGGCGCTCGGGGACGATGCAGGCCGCATGAGGCCGGTGATGCAGTGCTATCGCCAGCATCTCGCTCGTCGCGGCCATCTCAAGGTTCAACGGCAGGTCGATCTCGCTCCGCAGACGTTCGATGTCGCGGTCGGTGATGTGGCGCCGGTCTTCCCGCAGATGGGCCGTGATGCCGTCGGCACCCGCCTGAGCAGCTGATATGGCCGCCCTGACGGGGTCGGGGTGGGGACCGCCGCGCGCGTTGCGGATCGTTGCGACATGGTCGATGTTCACGCCGAGGCGCAGAGAGCGTTTCATGCTTCAAGCTCCAGCTTGCGGTGCCGGACGGCGGAAGCCCCATACCGTCTATACCCGTGTCGTCTGTAAAGGGGCGATGACACGTTCCGTCAGCGCCCGCGCGCCCGATCGACCGAATTGATGACCGGGGTCGCCCGAAGGGCCGCGATGATGTTGGTCAGATGCTTGACGTCCTTGACGTCGATATCGATCAGCATCTCGAAGAAGTCGGTATTGCGGCTGGTGATCTTTAGGTTGGTGATGTTCCCGCCGTTCTTGCCGATCACGGTCGAGAGGGTACCGAGGCTGCCGGCCTCGTTGGCGATGATGACGCTGATGCGGCCGACATGCTCGATCGCGTCGCCGCCGCTGTCCCAGCCGACGTCGATCCAGCGCTCCGGCGTGTCGGTGAAGCTCTCCAGCGTTTCGCAATCGATCGTATGGATCGTGACGCCCTTGCCGGTGGTGACGATGCCGACGATCCTGTCGCCTGGGAGCGGATGGCAGCAGCCGGCGTAGTGGACGGCCATGCCGGGGATCAGGCCACGTATGGGCAGCGGATTGTCCCGCTTGCCCTTGGCCCGCGCCGACCGGCTGATCGGGACGACCTTGTCGTCGCGATCGGGCGGCGGCTTGTGGCCGGGGAAGACCGAGTTGAAGACTTCACGGGCCGACTGGAGGCCAGCGCCGACGCTGGCGAATAGGTCGTCCACCGACGACGCCTGGAAGATCTTGATGACGCCTTCCACGGCCTTTTCGGTGAACTCGTAGCCTTCCTGGCGGAACAGCTTCTGGAGCAGCGCCTTGCCGAGGTCGATGTACTGCGAGCGCTGCTGCGTCCGGATGAAGCGGCGAATGCGCGCCCGCGCCTTGCCGGTGACGACAAAGCGTTCCCAGGTCGGCGACGGGGTCTGGGCCTTCGACGTGAAGATCTCGACCTGATCGCCGTTCTGGAGCTGGCTGCGCAGCGGCAGCATGCGGCCGTTGACCTTGGCCCCGACGCAGGTGTCGCCGATCTGGCTATGGACCGCATAGGCGAAGTCGACCGGCGTGGCGCCGCGAGGCAATGCGATCAGGTCGCCCTTGGGCGTGAAGCAGAAGACCTGGTCCTGGAACAGCTCGAGCTTGGTGTGCTCCAGGAACTCTTCGGGCTTCTGCGCATGCTCCAGGATGTCGAGCAGCTCGCGCAGCCAGCGGTACTGGCGGCCTTCGGTGCGCTGGTTGTTCTGCTTGTAGGCCCAATGGGCGGCGACGCCGAGTTCGGCGACTTCGTGCATGTCGTTGGTGCGGATCTGAACCTCGATCCGCTGACGTTCCGGTCCGATCACCGAGCTGTGGATGCTGCGGTAGCCGTTCGGCTTCGGCGTCGAGATGTAGTCCTTGAAGCGGCCCGGCACGACCGGGTAGCGGGCGTGGATCACGCCCAGCGCCTGATAGCACTGCTCCATTGAATCGACCATGACGCGGAACGCCATGATATCGGAAAGCTGCTCGAACGCGACGTTCTTGCGCTGCATCTTGCGCCAGATCGAATACGCGGTCTTCTCGCGCCCCGTCACGCCGGCATTGGGCAGGCCGTGCTCGTTGAGGGTGTGGCGCAGCTCGTCGAGAACGCGGCCGACCAGTCCGCCCTCGGCGGTCCGCAGGAAGGACAGGCGCGCCAGGATGCTGTCGCGGGCGTCGGGATTCAGTTCGGCGAAGGAGAGGTCTTCAAGCTCGTCCTTCATCTTGTGAATGCCGATCCGCTCGGCCAGCGGCGCGTAGATTTCCAGCGTCTCGCGCGCGATGCGCTTGCGCTTCTCCGGATCGCGGAGATGGTAGAGCGTCCGCATGTTGTGGACGCGGTCGGCCAGCTTAACCAGCAGGACGCGAATGTCCTCCGACATCGCCAGAACGAGCTTGCGGAAGTTTTCCGCCTGCTTGGCCTGATCGGTCTGGGTGTCGCTGTTCTGGAGTTCGATCCGCGACAGCTTGGTCACGCCATCGACCAGCTTGGCAATGTCGCTGCCGAACAGCCGTTCGACATCCTCCAGCGTGGCGACCGTATCCTCGACCGTGTCGTGCAGCAAAGCCGTCACGATCGAGGCGGTATCCAGCTTCATCTGGGTGAGGATGCCGGCGACTTCCAGCGGGTGCGAGAAGTAGGGATCGCCGTTCGCCCTGGTCTGCGAACCGTGAGCGCGCATGGAAAAGACATAGGCGCGGTTGAGGGCATCCTCATCCGCGCTGGGATCATACGCTTTGACGCGCTCGACCAGTTCGTATTGCCGGATCATCGGCACTCACCCACGGCAAACGACAGCGTCAATGGTGGGATTTCGGACACTCGAACGGCAAGCCCCCGCCAATCGGCAGCCGTTCGCTTATTCGTAGACCTTGCCGCTGTCATCGACATCACGATCGACAAGGGCACCTTCCTCGCTGTCGATGTCGATTCCCGGCTCGGCTTCCATGCCGGCAAGGACGTCTTCCTCGTCGTCGCCATCGCCTTCGGCGTCGGCATCGAGATCGGCGCCAAGCTCGTCGCCCTCGCCTTCGCCGTCTTCGCCCATGTTCATCTGCTGTGCCCAGGCCTGTTCGCCGGCCATCAGTTCGACGATGTCGTCTTCGGGCTCGTCCGCCTCGACCACTTTCTGGTGACCCTTGATCAGCGCATTGCGCAGTTCGTCGAGGCCGATGGTTTCGTCGGCAATCTCGCGCAGCGCCACGACCGGATTCTTGTCGTTGTCGCGATCGATCGAAAGCGATGCACCGGTCGCGACATCCCGCGCCCGTTGGGCGGCCATCATCACCAGCTCGAAACGGTTGGGAATCTTGAGGACGCAATCTTCAACGGTAACGCGTGCCATTACGGGCAAACTCCAACTATATGACAAGCCATTTTATATACGGCCCCTATACCCGCGAAGCAAGTGCGACGGACCGGAGGCGTTGCGGCAGCCGGCGCCTATCGTCCGTCTCCGGGGCCGTCGCCGGGACCGTCAAGCTCCGCACGCTGGTCCGCCGGCAAGGCGGAAATGAGGGTTGCTATGGGAACGCCGGAAACGGGGTGACGCCACTGGGGATCGATATCGGCCAAGGGGAGCAGGACGAATGCACGCTCGTGCAATCGCGGGTGAGGCAGAATCGGACCGCCGGCTTCGTTACCGACGCGATCATTATAGGCGATCAGGTCGAGATCGAGGGTGCGGGCCTCGTTCCGGACGGTACGCGTCCGGCCGAACTCCGACTCCACCTCATGAAGCAGCCCGAGTAATTCCGCAGGCGGAAGCAACGTTTCCACCGCTATTACGCCGTTGACAAACCACGGCTGATCGGACACTGGAACAGGAGCGGTCCGAAACCAGCGGGACCGTGCGGTAATCGAAATCCCCCGTTTCTCAAGGGCTTCGACCGCGGCAACGCATATGTCTTGAGGAGATCCATAGGCGTCACTGAAAAGGTTTGATCCTAATGCGATCAATATCACTTTTGCTGCATCCTCCAGCGAACCTCTTGTCTGTTCGCAAGCATTGCCCTATCTCTACATGGTGGCCAATGTGACATTAATGCCTCCTCTCATAGCCACAGGGGCGGTGAAAACAAAATTGGCCGGCCGACGATAACCATTATAGTCAAAAAAGGTTCTAAGATGATTTTCTATCAAGAAGAACGTATCGCGATGTTCATTGACGGAGCAAATTTATATGCAGCCGCGAGAGCGTTGGGGTTCGATATCGACTACAAACGTTTGCTCGACCTGTTTGCATCTAAAGGGCGCCTTGTCAGGGCTTTTTACTACACCGCTTTGGTGGAAGATCAGGAATACTCCCCGATAAGGCCCCTGGTGGACTGGCTGGACTACAATGGCTACACCATGGTCACCAAGCCCACCAAGGAATTTACCGACGCATCCGGTCGCCGCAAGATCAAGGGCAATATGGATATCGAGCTGGCCATCGACGTGATGGAAATGGCCGAGCATGTCGATCACATCCTGCTCTTCTCGGGCGACGGCGATTTCCGCCGTCTGGTGGACGCGGTTCAGCGCAAGGGTGTCCGCGTTTCCGTCATCAGCACCGTGCGTAGCCAGCCGCCGATGGTCGCCGACGAACTCCGCCGTCAGGCCGACAACTTCATCGAGCTTCAGGACCTGTCGCCGTCGATCGCCCGTGTGCATCAGCACCGCGATCCGCCGTCGAGCGACCCGCATGG